>NZ_LZJJ01000051.1:0-2578 GCF_001667625.1 Mycobacterium sp. E1715 | reverse complement strand
CTCCTCCATCTCCGGCCTCACCGGTTCGCGGTGGCTGGCCCACTACACCGCCACCAGCGGCTACCTGGACGCCCTGGTGTACGCCCGGCGCAGCCTGGGGCTCGCGGCCACCACGGTCAACTGGGGATTGTGGAAATCACTGGCCGACAGCGACGGTGATGCCGGTCAGGTCAGCGTCGGAACCGGCCTGGTGCCCATGGACGACGAGACCGCCATCACGGCACTTCCCCTGGTGTCGAGTCCCGCCGCCAGGGCGCATTCGGTTGTGGTAGACGCGGATTGGCCGCTGCTGGCGGAGGCCTATCGGATCCGCGGCGCACTGCACATCGTCGACGACCTGCTTCCGGACTCGGCGGGCGCCGCCCTGATCCCGGCGAAGGACTGGTCGCACCTGACACCTGCGCAGGTGCGCCGGGAGCTGGAAAGCGGGCTGCGCGGCATCGTCGCCCGGGAACTGCGGATTCCCGAACCGGAGCTGGAAAGCGATCGGCCACTCGCCGAGCTCGGCCTGAACTCGCTGGGCGCCATGGCGATTCGCCGGGAGGCGGAGACCTTGGTGGGTGTTGAAATCTCGACCACCAT
This sequence comes from Mycobacterium sp. E1715, assembly GCF_001667625.1. Classification (NCBI taxonomy): domain Bacteria; kingdom Bacillati; phylum Actinomycetota; class Actinomycetes; order Mycobacteriales; family Mycobacteriaceae; genus Mycobacterium; species Mycobacterium sp. E1715. The sequence continues at coordinate 1,996 of NZ_LZJJ01000051.1, read as the reverse complement.
GCTGTTCAATCACCCCACCGTCGCCGCGCTGGCGGACCAGCTCACCAAAATGGTCGCGCCCGACGGGGATTCGGGGCACGACGAGATCGCGGCGTTGTCCGCCTCGGCGGGAAGCACGCTGGACAGTTTGTTCGACCGCATCGAGTCGTCCTCCGTCACCGCCGAGGAGCCCGCGTAATGCGCAGTCTGTTCAGCCGCGTCTCGGACATGACGGCGCAGCAGCGCACCGCTCTGTCCGAAGAATTCGCCCGTGCCGCCCGCACCGTGACGGCCGAACCCATCGCGGTGGTGGGGATCGGTTGCCGATTCCCCGGCGAGGTGACCGGACCGGACAGCTTCTGGGAGTTGTTGGTCGAGGGCCGGAATGCGATCTCCGGGATCCCGTCGGATCGGTGGGACGCCGAGGCCTTCTACAGCCCCGACCCCTTGACGCCCGGTCACATGACGACCAAGTGGGGCGGCTTCGTGCCCGACATCGCGGGGTTCGACGCCGAGTTCTTCGGTATCACCCCGCGCGAAGCCGCATCGATGGACCCGCAGCAGCGGATGGTGCTCGAGGTCGCCTGGGAGGCGCTCGAACATGCCGGCATTCCAACGGATTCACTGGCCGACACCCGAACAGGCGTGATGATCGGCGCCTACTTCAACGAATACCAGTCCATGCTGGCGGCCGGCCCGGAGCAGGTGGACGCCTATACCGGAACCGGCAACTCCCACAGCATCACCGCGGGCCGGATCTCCTACCTGTTGGGGTTGCGTGGGCCTGCGGTGGCGGTGGACACCGCCTGCTCGTCGTCGTTGGCGGCGATCCACCTGGCCTGCCAGAGCCTGCGGTCCCGCGAGAGCGACCTGGCGCTGGCCGGCGGGGTCAGCGCGACGCTGCGGCCCGAGACCCAGATCGCCATCTCGGCTTGGGGATTGTTGTCGCCGCAGGGTAGGTGCGCGACGTTCGACGCGGCGGCGGACGGGTTCGTCCGCGGCGAGGGCGCGGGGGTCGTGGTGCTCAAGCGCCTGACCGACGCGGTGCGCGACGGCGATCGAGTGCTGGCCGTGGTGCGGGGTTCGGCGGTCAACCAGGACGGGCGCTCCAACGGCATCACCGCGCCCAACACGGCCGCCCAATGCGATGTGATCGCCGACGCGTTGCGGTCGGCCGACATCGCACCGGAAAGCGTCAACTACGTGGAGGCCCACGGAACGGGGACGGCGCTCGGGGATCCGATCGAATTCGAAGCGCTGGCAGCCACTTACGGGCGCGGCCCGGGCTCGTGCGCGCTCGGCGCGGTGAAGACCAACATCGGCCACCTGGAGGCGGCGTCCGGGGTGGCCGGGTTCATCAAGGCGGTGCTGGCGGTGCAGCGCGGGCAGATCCCGCCGAACCTGCACTTCTCGCAGTGGAATCCGGCGATCGACGCGTCGTCGACCCGGCTCTTCGTGCCCGTCGAGAACATCGAATGGCCGTCCGATGCGGGTCCTCGCCGGGCGGCGGTGTCGTCGTTCGGTCTCGGCGGGACGAACGCGCACGCCATCGTCGAGCAGGGCCCTGGGTTGGCGCCGGTCGACGACGCCGGCCCCGACGGCGGGGTGTCGACGTTGGTGGTGTCGGGTAAGACGGCGCGGCGGGTGGCGGCGACGGCGTCGGTGCTGGCCGAGTGGATGCAGGGTGGCGGGGCCGGGGTCGCCCTCGGCGATGTGGCGCACACCCTCAACCATCACCGGGCCCGGCAGGCGCGATTTGGCACGGTGGTCGCCCGCGACCGTGCCCAGGCGGTGGCCGGGCTGCGGGCACTGGGGGGTGGCCAGCACGCCCCCGGGGTGGTGTTGCCCCGCGAGGGCGCGGTCGGGCCGGGCACGGTGTTCGTCTACTCCGGGCGCGGGTCGCAGTGGGCCGGCATGGGCCGTCTGCTGCTGGCCGACGAGCCGTCTTACCCGACACCACCAACGTCGACACCCCGCCGTCGGGGCCGGCGTCGTCGACCGGCGCCAACCCAGGGCC
>NZ_LZJJ01000050.1:0-42846 GCF_001667625.1 Mycobacterium sp. E1715 | reverse complement strand
GATGCCGCCGCGGCCCTCCGAGCGAAAAGCGAGGCCGAGCATACGGGCAGGGTCCTCCTCGATGTGCCGCAGACCGGTCACACCAACGTCGTCGTACCACCCGGTCAAGCCCGGACCTTCCGGAACGACGGCTCCTACATCATTACCGGTGGCCTGGGCGGCATCGGGCTCTTCCTCGCCGAAAGGATGGCCGCGGCCGGCTGCGGCCGCATCGTACTGAGCTCCCGGTCGCGGCCGGATGCCAAGGCGTTGGAAACGATCGAACTCATCCGGGCGATGGGCACCGACATCGAGGTGGAGTGCGGCGACATCGCCGAGGACGGCACGGCTACGCGTTTGGTGAGGGCGGCGACTGCCACCGGTCTGCCGTTGCGGGGGGTGTTGCACGCCGCCGCGGTGTTCGAGAACGCGATGCTCGCCACCATGAGCGACGAGCTCGTCAACCGCAACTGGGCTCCGAAGGTGTTCGGGGCGTGGAACTTACACCAGGCGACGGCCCACCTCCACCTGGACTGGTTCTGCGTGTTCTCCTCGGCGGTGGGTCTTGTGGGCTCGCCCGGACAAACGGCGTACGCCGCGGCTAACAGCTGGCTGGACGCGTTCGCGCGGTGGCGCCGCGCCCGCGGCCTTCCAGCCACCGCGATCGGCTGGGCATTGTGGGCAGAGGTCGGTCGCGCCGCCGAGGTCAGGTCGGAGACCGGCGAAGAGGTGACTCCCGGGCAGGACGGCGAAGGCACCGCGATTGCGCACTGGCGGGACACGGCCTTCACCGCCGAGGAGGGCGCCTACGCGTTTCAGGCGCTCTTGCGCCACGACCGGCCGTACGCCGGTTATGCGAAGTTGACGGGTACACCGTGGTTCGCCGCATACGCACAGCGCAGCAGGTTCGCCGAGTTATTTCGCTCCAGAAGCCAAAGCCCCAAGGGGGCAGGCGAATTGGTGGCCGAGTTGCACGCGCTACCGCGCGAGGACTGGCCGGCCCGGCTCCGGCGCATGGTTTCCGACGCGGTCAGCCTGATTCTCAGGCGAACCATAGACCCGGATCACCCACTGTCCGAGTATGGCCTCGACTCAATGGGCAACCTGGAGCTACGGACCCGTATCGAGGCGGAAACAGGGGTCCGCGTCACCACCAACGACATCACCACGATCCGCGGTTTGGCCGGGCTGCTGTGTGAGACTCTCTCCGCCACCGCCGATCTCGACGCCGGAGCAAACGTGCCGAAGGGGGCAGGGTGTTCGTAGGTGCAGGGCCGGCGCGCGGGCTGTTCGTGGGAACCGTTCATGACTGGATGCCGGAGGCGGGCAGAATCGTGTCCTGGCAAGCAGCTCCGGCCTCCCTCGAGAAAGCCCGGCACGCGCCGGCAAGCGATGTGCCGCTGAGCGCCATGCAGGAGGCGCACCTGCGCGGCTTTTCGCGATACGCCGCTCGGGGCCTAGACTATGCCCGGCTGGTCATCGGGTGCGGCGACGAACCGGGCCGGTGCGACGTCCGCGCGATGAATTACGTCATCAATGCACACCTGCGCCGGCACAAGACGTATCACAGTTGGTTCGCGTACGAAGACGCGGAACGCATTGTGCGCCACACCATCCAAGATCCCGCCGATATCGAGTTCGTTCCGATCCGGCATGACGCGATGACACCCAACGAGTGGCGCCAGTTCGTGCTGTCCACCCCGGACCCGGTGCAATGGGACTGCTTCAGGTTCGGCATCATCCAGCGCGCGGACCACTTCAGCTTCTTTGCGATCGTCGACCACGTGCACTGCGATCCGACGATCATCTCGGGGCTGTACACGGAAATCTTGATGAACTACCGGGTCCTGATCACCGGCGGCGCGCTCGTCGCCTCCCCCCCGCCCGCCAGCCACGACGACTTCTGCGTGCGCGAGAAGCAACACCTGGCCGGCCTGACGTCCGCTTCCCCCGAGGTGCGGAAATGGATCGAATTCGCCGAACGGAATGGCGGAACGCTCCCGGACTTCCCGCTTCCCCTCGGTGACTTGTCGGTGTCCTCCGGTGGTGACCTCATGGTCGAACGGCTGATGGACCAGGAACAGACCGCGGCTTTCGAATCACTCTGCATCCGGGCGGCCGCGCGCATCAGCGGGGGGTTGTTCGCCTGCGTTGCTCTCGCGCAATACGAGCTAACCGGTGCGACAACGTATTACGGCCTCGCACCCATCGACAAACGCAGAACCCTGGCGGAATTCTCGACCATGGGCTGGTTCACCGGCGTGGTCCCGTTCACCGTCCCCGTCGACCCGACATCGTTTGCAGAGACCGCGCGTGCCGCGCAGGCATCCTTCGACTCGAATCTGGATCTCGCGAATGTGTCGTTCAACGACGTGCTGAAGTTGGCGCCCTGGCTCAGACCGTGGGGGCCGAATTGCACCATGGTCAACTACATGGATGCCGGCCTGCCGCCGTTCTCTGCCACCGTCTCCTCCCACATGAAGAACGCGAATCTCAAAATCTACTGCGATCCACGGGATCCGGCGCACTTGTACATCTCGGTGATCCGTCTCTTCGATGCGGTATCGATATGGGTGAATTTCCCCAACAATCCGGTGGCCAGGGACTCCGTCATCCGATTTCTGAACGCGTTGCAAGGCGTGTTCAAGCGAGTCTTGGAAGGCCCCGGCTCGAGTGCGCCGACCAAAACCACGGACCTCGCCTACGCGGACGACGACTGACGGAGCCGGTAGCAGCGATGAAGGTTGTCTTGGCCGCCCACGGAACTCGCGGTGACGTCGAGCCCTGCGCCGCCGCCGGCCTCGAGCTGATGCGGCGCGGCCACGAAGTGCGTATGGCGGTGCCGCCCAACCTGATCGGCCTCATGGAGGCCGCCGGGCTGCCTGCGGTCGCCTACGGGCCGGATTCGCAGGAGCAGGTGAACGCGCTCGCGGACTTCCACCACCGCGCCTTCAAGCCGCAGAATCCGCTCAGCTTGGTCCGCTCGGGCAGGGAGCTCTTCATCGAGGGCTGGGCGCAGATGGGCACGACGCTGACTTCGGTGGCGGACGGCGCAGACCTGCTGGTAACCGGCCAGACCTACCACGGGGTCGTCGCCAATGTGGCTGAGTACTACGACATCCCAGTGGCGACACTGCATCACATGCCGATCTGCGTCAATGGCCAGCTGGCCCTTCCGTCGGTACCATCGCCGGCCCCCCTGGTCCGCACCGCGTTGAGGACGGCGTGGTGGCTGTACTGGCGCATCACCAAGGAGGTCGACGACGAGCAACGCCGTCAACTGGGCCTTCCGCGGGCCGCCGCCCCGGCGGCGAAGCGAATGGCGCATCGCGGAGCGCTCGAAATCCAGGCCTACGACCGAGCCTGTTTTCCGGGCCTGGCGAAGGAATGGGATGGCCGGCGACCGTTCGTCGGTGCGCTCACGATGGATTTACCGACCTGTGACGACGGTGAGGCGGCCGCCTGGGCTACCGCGGGAACGCCCCCCGTCTACTTCGGGTTTGGCAGCACACCGGTCCGATCCCCGGCCGACACGATCGCCATGATCGCCGCCGCCTGCACGCAGCTTGGCGAACGGGCCTTGGTCTATTCGGGCGAGGGCGCCCCACAACGTACTTCACAATCCGACCGAATAAAGCTCGTCGGCCCGCTGAATTACGCGGCCACGCTTCCACTCTGCCGCGCCATGGTCCACCACGGTGGCGGGGGCACCACGGCCGCCGGCCTGCGAGCCGGAATCCCGATGCTGATCCTCTGGGATGTGGCCGAGCAGCCGCTGTGGGCCGCGCAGGTCAGCCGGATGCGAGTTGGCCGCGCCCAGCGGTTGGTGAGCACCACCGTGGAGTCACTCGCCCGGCATCTCCGCGAGATCCTCGCGCCGCACTACGCCGGCCGAGCCCGTGAATTCGCCGCCCAGATGACACAGCCCGCCGAAAGTGTTGCCGCGGCAGCGGATCTCTTGGAGAAGGTCGCCGTCGGGGAGCGTGCTTGATGATGTGGGGAACGGTGCTGCCGATCGCAGTTTGGCTGTCGCTGGACCCGACGCGACTGGTCATCGGCGGAATCTTGATGTCACGCCCCCGGCCCCGGCACAACCTCCTCGCCTACTGGTGGGGCGGCCTCACAGCGGGCGTAGCCCCGGGCGTCGGCGCCTTCGTACTCCTGCGGGATTCGCCAGCGACGGTTATGGAAGACGCGAGGTCCACGGTCGTGCGCTTCACGGGCGGGTACTTCCAAATCGCGATCGGCGTGCTCGCCCTGGCGATCGCGACCGGAGTGTGGGCGTACCGCGGCGCCCCACCGTCCCGAGCCCCGCAGCCGCCCCGACCGACCGCGGCCGCCCGGCTGACGGCCCGCGTCCGCCGCGCGTTGCAAGGCGGGAACCCGTGGGTGGCGTTTGGGATTGGACTGGTGACGACCATGCCACTCGCCGATTATCTCGTGGTGCTCACCATCATCGTCTCCTCGAGAGCAGCGATCGGCGCTCAGCTCGGCGCGGTCGTGATCTTCACGATCGTGGTCCTCGTCCTGGTAGAGGTCCCCCTCGTCAGCTATCTTCTCGCGCCGGCGCAGACCCAGCTGGCGATGGTGCAGCTGCAAAGGTGGTTTGCCATTCACCGTCGCCGGCTTCTGATCGCCGCACCCGCTCTCGCCGGGATCATGCTGGTGGCCTCGGGCGTCAGCAGCCTCTGAGCGGTCGATGTCGTTCAGTTCGAACCGCGCGGCCCTCGCCGAGCAGATCCCATGCGCCCGTTCATCCGCCCGGCGCCGGGCCGGGCGTAGCCGCTCATCAGGGACGGCGCTCTCCGGCCGAGCCTGTCCACGTTCGACTGGATGAGCTGGAAGGGATAGTCGGTGTGTCGCTCGATGACGTCGCGCAGGTCCGACATGGACGCGTGCCACGGCATGTCGTAGCGGGCCAGGTTCGCCTTGAGGAACGGAAACCGGAAGTCCTCGATGAGGCCATCCCAAAAGTGCAGGGTGCCGTTGTTGCGAGCAGAGCGTCTGGTGGCCCACGGGCGGGCCGATGGGCGGCCGTAGGTGAGTTCGATGGCGGCGGCGGAGACGAACGGGTTGAGGCTGAGTCCGGCTCTACGGGCGCGGGCGGATATGCCGATCTCGTATCGCCAGATGACCATCCCCTTGTGGACCACGTACTGGAAGCCATCCCAGAAGTCTTCGAGGAACGTGCGGGTGTGCGAGTCGAGATCCCAGACGAGAAAGAAAGATTGGAGGTGCGGAACCAATTGGGTGTTCTCGACAGCGCCGTACATGTCGGCGCCGTGAAACGAACTCCACATGTCTTCCAGGGGAAAGAGCGGACCGAAGACGCTGTCGTTGGCGACCAGAAACCGGTCGAAGTGATTGAGCGACCACCCGTGGTGCGTGAGAATGCACCACGCGAGGTGCCACGAGCCGAAATCGTAGGAAAGCGTTCGGCGGGTGTAGATGCCATCACAGAGGGAGCGGATGGAAGCCACCGACTCCGGTGTGAGAGTGGGCGAGCCGGAGACGAAGACGATGGCCGCGCCCTGCTCCCGCAAGGCTTTCAGGTAATAGGCGACGTACGGATCGACGACGCCCTGCGGGTCGAAGTGCGCAAACAGGGCAAGCGTGCGGCGGCCGGGTGGAGGATCCGGCGGAAGCTCCAGGTGGGTTTCGCATAGGAAGCGGAAAGCGTTGCCGCTGCGGCGGTAACGCGCCGCGGCCGAAGCGCGCTCGCTTTCGGTGCGCAGCATCTCCGAGAATTTCATCACGTCCCCGTGGCGTCCGTGAGTGCTCAGTCGGCGTGAACGGCCGGCCCTCGGCGCTGCGCATCCAACCGGGCGAACTGATTCTGTCGATACCGCTCGACACAGGCCGCCCGTCGGACCTTGCCGCTGGTGGTGATGGGGATCGAACCGGGCGCTACCACAACGAGATCGGCGATGCTCAACCCGTGGACGGTGGATATCGCGGAAGTGACCTTGCGCCGGACGAGATCGAAAGCCTCCTGGCCGGAATCGTCGCGGCTCTTCAACTCGATGATGGCGACGAGTTTCTCCGTGCCCTCGTCCGGAACGGCGATGGCTGCACAACGCCCCGGCGCGATGCTTTGGATCGTTGCCTCGAGGTCGTCGGGAGAGTGGTTGCGTCCGTACACGATCAATAGATCCTTGATCCGGCCGATGATGAACAGTTCGCCGTCGGCGAAGAAGCCCATGTCACCGGTACGCAGCCACGGTCCCTCCGGCGTGCCGGCCGACGGATCGACAAGCGTTGCGCCGAACGTCGTTTCAGACGCTTGTGGGTTCTGCCAGTAGCCGGAAGCGACGTTGTCGCCTTGCACCCAGATTTCGCCGGTTATTCCGGCCGGACATTCGATTCTCGTCTCCGGATCGACGATGCGCACGAGGGGTGAGCGCGCCGCGCCGTAACTAATCAGTGCTGTACCGCCCCCGCCCGCACACCGCTTCGCGCGGCCGGCGGTCAGTTCTTCGGAGTCGAAATGCGCGACTCGTGGTGTTTGACCCGCCTCGCGGGTGGCGATGTACAACGTCGCCTCCGCCATTCCGTATGAGGGCCGCAACACCCGGTCCTGGAGGCCGAAGGTGGCGAATCGCTCGGTGAAGCGCCGCAGCGTCGCGGGCTGGACTCGCTCACTGCCGTTGAGGATGCTGAGCACGTTGCCGAGTTCAAGCCCTGCCAGGTCGTCGTCGGAGGTCTTTCTTGCGGCTAGTTCGAAGGCGAAGTTGGGTCCTGCCGAAAGTGCGTGACTGTTGCCGGCCAGCAGTTGAATCCACCGGGCCGGCCGCTGCAGGAACGCCACTGGAGTCGTGAGTACGGTGTGGAATCCCGTGAGCACCGGAAAGATGATTCCGAGATGCAACCCCATGTCGTGGTAGAAGGGCAGCCAGGACACCACGGTGGTGTCCGGTGGCGCAACGCCGCCGTGGTCGCCGAAGAAGGCGGCGTTGATCTGCTCGAAATTGGCCAGGATGTTCCTGTCGGAGACCATCACTCCGACGGGGGTGCGCGTCGACCCGGACGTGTATTGCAGATAGACGGTGTCGATCCCGCTGCCGACCCGGCCGCGCGGCCCGGCCCTCGAGCCCGAAGCCAGCGAATCAACCGCGACGATCGACGGAACGGATCTCCCGGCCCCCGACTCGACGTACCGGGCGGCATCGCCTGCGGCGGACGATACCGTGAGAACGACGGAGGGTGCGGTGTCTTTCAGTACGGCGGCGACGCGTTCGTCGCTGGCCCCACCGAGTGGAACCGCAATCAGCCCTGCCTGTAATGCCGCAAGGAACGCGGCGATGTAGTCGAGCCCGTGCGGCGCCAGGATCACAGCGCGGTCGCCCGGCGATCCGTGAATCCTCAACTCCTGTGCGACGTCAAGCACTCGCCGGTAGAGCTGTGACCATGTCACGCTCTCGGCGATTCCGTTGCGATCGCGCTCGTAATCCATAAACGTGAACGCTGTCCGATTGGGCTGCAGACTGGCGCGTTCGCGCAGCAGTGTCGGAATGGGACACTTAAGCATGGGCGTCAGGTTACCCGGGCCATTAACACTGCGTCGGCTTTGGGCTCGAGACGATGGGCAGTTGCAACGTACGCCTATAGAAAACGTCATCAGCCAGCTGAACGGCACGCCAATCTTGGTGGCGCTGTTGGATTTGCGCTTCAAATACGGGTACCGGTTCCTCAGCCGTCTCCTCACAAGAGATGACGTCCTATTCCTCAATTACGGGTACGAGGAGGATCCGCCGATGGCCCTGCCGCTGGCGGCCTCCGACGAGCCCGACCGGTTCCCCATCCAGCTCTATCACCGCACCGCGACCCAGGTGGATCTCACCGGCAAGGATGTGCTGGAAGTCAGTTGCGGCCACGGCGGTGGGGCCTCGTATCTGATGCGGACGCTGCACCCGGCGTCTTACACGGGCCTGGATCTCAATACGGTCGGCATAGCGTTCTGCCAAAAGAGGCATCGTCTGCCCGGCCTGAACTTCGTGCAGGGTAACGCCGAAAGCCTGCCCTTTCCCGAGGGGTCCTTCGACGCGGTGATCAATGTGGAAGCCGCGATAAATTACCGCGACGTGCGCCGGTTCTTCGCCGAAGTGAAACGCGTGCTGCGGCCGGGAGGGCATTTCCTGTACGCGGATATCCGCTATGCCGACGAGATCGCCTCCTGGGAAGCGGACCTCGCCGGGATCGCGATGCGCCGGATTTCAGCGACGACGATCAACGCGGAAGTCATGCGCGGGCTCGAGCAGAATCGGTTGTTCGACCAGATCACCCGGCGTCTGCCCAGCGTCCCATTCGTACGCGGCATCGCCGAGGACTATGCAGGGGGGCGCGGTTCGCTGATCTACCGGCGTCTGGAGAACGGCGAGGCTTCGTACCGGTTGTTCTGCTTTGCCAAGGACTGATCCGTCCGGGTCTTGAGACTTCACGTCGGCGTCACCCCGTGTGAAGCCAACACTCCCTCGCGCCGTGCCCGACGGCCTATTCTTTGATCACCACAGCAAACGCAGGGGGCCGGATTGGCGGAGGTCGGATGACGGCCGTAGCGGCGTGCCACGCGTGTGGCACCGAGCTTCTCGAGAATGCGCGGTTCTGTCACGGGTGTGGTTCGCCGGTTGCCCAGCCCGCCGCGCATGCGGAGTACAAGCAGGTGTCGGTGCTGTTCGCCGACGTGGTGCACTCCATGGACATCGCCGCGGCCGTCGGTGCGGAGCGGTTGCGAGAAATCATGGCCGAGCTTGTCGACCGCTGCACCGACGTCGTGCAGCACTACGGGGGCACCCTGGACAACTTCACCGGTGACGGAATCATGGCGGTGTTCGGGGCGCCCGTAGCAATGGAGGACCACGCGGTTCGCGCCTGTCTGGCGGCCTTAGGGGTTCAGGAGGAGATCAAGGGGCTGGCGGGCGAGGTCCGACAGCGCGACGGTGTGGACCTGCAGTTGCGGGTGGGACTGAACTCCGGTCAGGTGATAGCGGGCGAAATCGGGTCCGGTCCGTTCCGCTACACCGCGATCGGCGAGCAAGTCGGGATGGCCCAACGGATGGAGTCTGTGGCACCGCCGGGTGGGGTGATGCTCAGCGAGTCGACCGCCCGGCTCGTCCAACACGCCACCGATCTAGGCGATCCCGAGGAGGTGCGCTTCAAGGGCAGCGACGGCCCGGTGCTGGCCCGGCGTCTGCTGCGCATGACGGACGGGCACCGCCGAACCGGCCTGCCCCAAGGCGCATTGGTAGGGCGTGACCTCGAAGTGACAACGGCCGCAGGGCTTTTGGACCGATCGATGAGCGGGCGGGGATGTGTGGTCTGCGTTGCCGGGCCGCCGGGCATCGGCAAGACGCGACTCGCTGACGAAGTTGTCGCGATGGCCAGCCGGCGCGGTGTCGAAGTGTCCTCGGTGTACTGCGAGTCGCACACCAGCGATGTCCCCTTCCTGGTCGCGGCAGGACTGTTGCGCGAAGCCGCCCGGATCACCGAGCTCGACGACGAGGCGGCGCGAGCACAGGTGCGCGCGGGCCTCCCCGACGCCTCCGACGAGGACGTGCTGCTGCTCTATGACCTGATGGGCATTCGAGACCCCGAGACGCCGCCTCCCACGATCCATCCCGACGCGCGGCGGCGTCGGCTGACCGCATTGATCAACTCCCTGTCGCTGAACCGCACCCAACCGGTCCTCTACGTCATCGAGGACGCGCACTGGATCGATGAGGTCAGCGACTCGATGCTGGCCGAGTTCCTCACCGTCATCCCCCAGACGCCGTCGATGGTCCTGATCACCTATCGCCCCGACTATCACGGCGCTTTGGCGAGAGTCCCTGGCACCCAAACGATCTCGCTCGCCCCTTTGAGTGATTCGGAAACCGCTGCGCTGCTCGACGAGTTGTTGGGCTCGGATCCGTCGGTCTCCGGAATCAAAGCGCTCGTCGCCGAACGGGCCGGCGGGAACCCGTTTTATGCGCAGGAGATGATTCACGAGCTCGCCGAGCGCGGCGTGCTCGAGGGCGAGCGCGGCGAATTCACCTGCAGCACAGACGTGGCCGACGTCACCGTACCGGCCAGCCTGCAGGCAACCATCGCGGCGCGGATCGATCGGTTGGATCCGGATGCCAAGCAGACGCTGAACGCCGCCGCGGTGATCGGGTCGCGGTTCACCCCCGAGTTACTCGCTGCGGTGGGCAACGCCCCTGCCCTCGACGCACTGCTCAGCGCCGCGCTGATCGATCAGGTCCGGTTCACCCCGGGTGCGGAGTTCGCCTTCCGCCACCCGCTGATACGGGCGGTGGCCTATGAATCACAACTGAAATCCGATCGCGCGGAGATGCACGGTCGGCTCGCCGCCGCTATCGAGGCCCGCGAGCCGGAATCGGCCGACCAGAATGCGGCGCTGATCGCCGAACATCTGGAAGCCGCGGGTGACCTGCGGGGTGCCTACGGCTGGCACATGCGCGCGGCCAAGTGGGCGACGTACCGCGATATCGCCGCGGCGCGTCTGAGTTGGGAGAGCGCCACGACGATCGCCGACGCATTGACTGCCGATGACCCGGACCTGGCGGCCATGTGCATTGCTCCTCGCACCATGTTGTGCGGGATCGCCTGGCGGCTGCACGTCAACAACGTCGGCGACCGGTTCGACGAGTTGCGCAAGTTGTGCAGCGACGCGGGCGACAAGCCGTCGCTGGCCATCGCGATGGCGGGGCTGGTCGTGGACCACGCCTTCCAGGACAGGGTGGGCGAGGCGTCACGGCTGGCCTCCGAAGCCATCGCCCTGATCGAGTCCATTGGCGATCCGACCCTGACGGTGGGGCTGTCCTTCACGCCGATCCGCGCGAAGATGGCAAGCGGCGAGTGGTCAGAGATGCTGCGTTTGTCCCAGCGGGTGATCGACCTGGCCGACGGCGATCCCGCGAAGGGCAATTTTCTTTTCGGGTCGCCCCTGGCGCTTGCCTACGCGCAGCGGGCGACCGCCCGCTACGCGCTGGGCCTTGCCGGCTGGCGAGACGATCAGCGGCGGGGCCTGGCGGTGGCCCACGGCGCCGACTCGCTGTCCTACGTTACGGTCGTCAGCTACGTGTATACGGCCGCGGTACCGGCCGGCGCGCTGCGGCCGGACGATTCCGTCGTCCGCGAGATCCAGGACGCGCTGGCGATCGCCGAACGGTCCGGCGACAACCTCCAGGTGGGTGTGGCATGGCTGACCTTGGGCCTTGCGCTGCTGCACCGCGATACGGATGCCGACCGGGATCGCGGGCAGCGGCTGTTGTTGGGGGTTCGCGACGTGTTCGTGCGCGGGGGCCACTTCTTGTGCGATCTACCGATGATCGATGTCTACGTGGCGCGTCAGGCGGCGCGCCGCGGGGAGCATGACGAAGCGATACCGCTGATGTCCGCCGCGGTCGACCACCTCGCCCGCGGGGGGCAGCTGCTGTCCTGGGGCATTCTGGCGACGGGGGTACTGGTGGAGACATTGCTGGACCGGGGAAGCGACCGTGACGTCGCCGACGCCGAGGCGGCAATCGAGCGGTTAGCCGCCGCATCGGCCGATGAGGGCCTGGCGATACGTGAAATCTGGCTGTACCGCATGCGCGCCCTCATGGCGCGGGCGCGAGGCGAGTCGGACGCCTACGCGTGTTTCCGAGATCGCTACCGCGACATGGCGAGGACGCTTGGCTTCGTAGGACACGCCGACTGGGCCGAGGCGATGCGGTAGGGCCGACCGCCGTCAGGGGCGCGGCTGCACGTCGACGCTGGGCGGGCGGGACTGCGGCTCTTGGGGCTTGGCGCGAACCGAGCGCCGCACCAGGCTGAACGCGACTGCGCCGCCGGCGAGGACCACAACGGCCGCTCCCGCGAACACCAACGGGCGCCTGGTCCGACGCTGTGCGCGCCGCGCGTCCTGCAGCGCCTGAGGCAGGTTCGAAACGACCTCCTGCGCGGCGGCCAGCTCCTGCGCAAGGGTTTCCTGGGCAGCGGCGAGTTCCTTGGCGAGGCGCCCCTCTTGATATTTGCGACGAATCTGCGCCGCGGTCGACTGCGCTGACTGGGCGCTCAGGCCGACGATCCCCCGGGTGACGTCCACCGGGCCCAGCGTCGAGTAGGTCAGCCCGCGAGCGAGTCGCTCGCGCGGGGTCAGCCGGGATTCCGCCTTCGCGCTCATCTGCCGCCTTTCTGCGCCGCCGGGCAAGCCCGTCGCGGGACCGGCTCGTGGGTACTCGAACAGACTGCCAGCATAGGGATGCCGGCGGAACTGTTCTGCGCGCGCCGCCTTTTCGGTCGTCGCCCGGCTCGGGGTGACACCGGGTGCGGGCATCCCGGCGCGGAGTGGCAGACTCTCATGCCGTGACCAACAGCCCCTTTCAGACCGCTACCGCCACGCTGCACACCAACCGCGGCGACATCAAAGTCGCTCTGTTCGGAAACCACGCACCCAAGACCGTCGCCAACTTCGTTGGCCTGGCCCAGGGCACCAAGGAGTACTCGACCCAGAACGCCTCGGGTGGCTCCTCCGGTCCGTTCTACGATGGCGCGGTCTTTCACCGGGTGATTCAGGGCTTCATGATCCAGGGCGGCGACCCGACCGGAACGGGTCGCGGCGGCCCGGGCTACAAGTTCGCCGACGAGTTCCACCCCGAACTGCAATTCGACAAGCCGTATCTGCTGGCGATGGCGAACGCGGGTCCGGGCACCAATGGCTCCCAGTTCTTCATCACGGTCGGCAAGACCCCGCACCTGAACCGCCGGCACACCATCTTCGGCGAAGTCACCGACCCGGAGTCGCAGCGGGTTGTCGAGGCGATCTCGACGACGTCCACCGACAGTAACGACCGCCCCACCGAGCCGGTCGTCATCGAGTCGATCACGATCTCCTAAGCCCGGCCCTTCCCGGTCCGCTCAACGCGGGTTTCGGCCCGCGTAACCGGCGGCCGTCAGCGCGTCGAGCACCTCGAGCGGGTCCGTCCCGAGGTCCCACCGAGAGAAGAGCACCAGGCTGTCGTCGGCCGTCTCGACCTCGAGCAGCCGCACCTTGCGTGCGTAGCGGCGGAACTCGGTGATCCGGATGATCTTGATGTCGGACGGCCGTAATAACTGCGTCCGGAACCATCCCCGGAGCGCCAAGCCGTCGGCGGTAATTGCCAGCTTGGGCCGCGCGCGCCACGTCGCGCCCGCAAACAAGATCAGACCCACCGCGGCAATCCCCGTCAGAATGCGCCCCGGCGCGTCTGTGACCACGGTCACAGACGCGATAGCCATCAGCAGCCCGGCAAGGCCACAACCAGCAATTCCGGGGACACGCGGCTCCCATTGTGTTTGCTGCATGCGCCGCTCAGGCCCTCCCACCACGGCCTATGGAGTTATCCACAGACGCTATCAACAGTGGGGATAAATCACACGCGTGTGATTGGGTGGCGGCAATGTTGCTGGCGCAGTAACGGGGCAACCCAAAAATGAATTCATTCGGCCGCTGGTCGTGCTCAGTGCCAGCGCATCGTCAGCAACAAACCAGTGATCATGAAAGCGAACGCGATGGCGTAGTTCCACGGCCCCAGTTGTGCCATCCAGTTGAGCGCGGCGGGCGCCTGACTCCCGACGGCCGCCAGCTGGAAGACCATCAGCCAGACCAATCCGATCAGCATGAGACCGACGAACAAGGCGACGAACCACACGCTCGACGGCCCGACCTTCACCTTCACCGGCGTGCGGCTGACCGCGCTGACGGTGAAGTCATTCTTCTTGCGGACCTTGGACTTGGGCATGATTACCTCAACAAGACGGTGAGCGGGACGGGGTGCAACGATAACGACCGCAGCTGCACGCACAGCTTGGCTACGAGACTAACCCACCTGGCACGGCGACCAGGAAATTGGAGAGCAGATGAGCGACGGAGGCCGGTCACCCTGGCGCTTCGGCGTCCCGGTGGTGTGCCTGCTGGCCGGATTGCTCCTGGCTGCCACGCACGGGGTGTCCGGCGGCGCCGAGATCCGCCGCAGCGACGCGCCCCGGTTGGTCGACCTGGTCCGGGAGGCCCAGGCCTCGGTGAATCACCTGAACGCCCAGCGCGACGAGCTGGCCGGCAAGATCGACGCCGCGCACGGCCGGTCCTCGGATCGGGCGTTGGCGGCAATGCTGCGCCGCTCGGCCGAGCTGGCCGCCGATGCGGGGATGAACCCGGTGCACGGCCCGGGGCTGACCGTCACCCTGGAGGACGCGCCGCGCGACGCCAACGGCCGCTTCCCGCGGGATGCGTCCCCCGACGACCTGGTGGTGCATCAGCAGGACATCGAGGCGGTGCTCAACGCCTTGTGGAGCGCCGGCGCCGAGGCGATTCAGATGCAGGACCAGCGCATCATCGCCACCTCGGTCCCCCGCTGCGTCGGCAACACGCTGCTGCTCAACGGCCGGACCTACAGCCCGCCCTACACGATCACCGCGATCGGCAACGCGGCCACCATGCAGGCCGCCCTGGCCGCCGCTCCCCTGGTCACCCTGTACCGCCAGTACGTGGTCCGATTCGGGCTGGGCTACCGCGAAGAGGTCAAACCGGACGTGCAGATCGTCGGCCACACCGAGCCCGATCGGCTGCATTTCGCGCAGCCCATGGGAACCATCGGCTACTGATTTCGGCCGGACTGTAACCTGGCACGGTGCGGATCCTGGTCGTCGACAACTACGACAGCTTCGTGTTCAACCTGGTGCAGTACCTCGGCCAGCTGGGCGTCGAGGCCGAGGTGTGGCGCAACGACGACGCCAGACTCTCCGACGAGGCCGCCATCGCCCAGCGGTTCGACGGTGTGCTGCTCAGCCCCGGCCCGGGCACCCCGGAACGCGCGGGTGCGTCCATCGGACTGGTGAACGCGTGCGCCGCGGAGCGCACCCCGCTACTCGGAGTCTGCCTCGGCCACCAAGCCATCGGCGTCGCCTTCGGCGCGACCGTGGACCGGGCCCCCGAACTGCTGCACGGCAAGACCAGCAGCGTCTTTCACACCAACGCCGGTGTGCTGCAAGGACTTCCAGATCCCTTCACGGCGACCCGCTACCACTCGCTGACCATACTTCCGGAGTCGCTTCCGCCGGTGCTGGAGGTGACGGCCCGTACCCGCGGCGGCGTCATCATGGGTGTGCGCCACCGGGAGTTGCCGATCCACGGGGTCCAGTTCCATCCCGAGTCGATCCTGACCGAGGGCGGCCACCGCATGCTGGCCAACTGGCTGGCCTACTGCGGATGGGCCCGCAACGACACGCTGGTGCGCCGGCTCGAGAACGAGGTCCGGGCGGCGGTGCAGCCCTATCTCCCGGCCGATCCCGCGGCTACTGGCCGAACTTCAGCGTGATGATCCCGTCCCGGTTGCAGCCGGTGCCGGCCGGCGGGTTCTGATAGACCACCCGGTGCGACTGGGAGCCGCCCGCGTCGACGTCCGGGCCCTTGTCCAGCACGCCGGTCCAGCCCAGCGCCCGTAACCGCGGCTCGGCGTCCGTCCAGAACATGCCGCTCAGGTCGGGCATCACGAACTGGTTGCCCTTGGACACCTGCAGTTCGATCACCGAATCCACCGGAACGGTCTGACCTTTGGGCGGATTGGTGCCGATCACCTCGCCGGCGGGGCGGGTGCTGTCCACCTGTGCCTGGGTGACCTTGGTGAAGCCATAGACCGTGAGGTTCTTCTGTGCGACGTCGACGGTCTGACCGGCGACGTCCGGCACCTGCTTGGTCTCGGGGCCGGAGCCGACGATGACGGTGATCACGTTGGTGATCGCGGACGTCTGGTTGGCCGGCGGGTTGGTGCCGATCACCTTGCCCAGCAACTCGGGACTCGACGGAGAATTGGCCTGCTTGAATTTGCTGAATCCCGCGGCTTTGAGCTTGCTGACCGCGTCGGAGTAGCTCAGCGAGGAGACATCGGGCACCTCGCGCTGCTCGGGACCCGTCGAAACGTTGATCGTGATCTCGTCGCCGGCGCCGACCGACGCGTTCGCGCCGGGATCGGTGCTGATGACATGGTCGGGCGGGATCGTAGAGTCGGGCTTCTGCAAGGTACGCGTCTTGAAGCCGCGATTCTGCAGCGCGGCAATCGCGTCGGCGGACACTTGGCCCCGCATGTCGGGGACCTGGACATCGCGGGTGGTGCCGCCGAAGGTGTTGAAGGCGATGACGACGACGATCGTCAGCACCGCCAGCGCGGCGACCGCGACGATCCACCGGCCGACCCCCCCGCCGTCGCCGTCGTCGATGCGACGAAGGGGTTGCCGGGGCAGCGGATCGGTGCGCGGCCCGGGCTGGTTTGCGCCGGAGGCGATCAGGCCGCTGCGGTCGGCGTCGGTGAGCACCTTGGGCGCCTCGGGCGGTTCGCCGTTGTGCACCCGCACCAGGTCTGCGCGCATCTCGGCCGCGGTCTGGTAGCGGTTGTCCGGGTTCTTGGCCAACGCCTTGAGCACGACCGCGTCGAGGTCGGCAGAGATGCCCTCGTGCCGCTGCGACGGCGGAATCGGGTCCTCGCGCACGTGCTGGTACGCGACCGCGACGGGCGAGTCCCCGGTGAAAGGCGGTTCGCCGGTGAGGATTTCGTAGAGCACACAGCCCAGCGAGTAGACGTCGGACCGGGCATCGACGCTGTCGCCGCGGGCCTGTTCGGGCGAGAGGTACTGCGCCGTCCCGATCACCGCCGCGGTCTGGGTGACGCTGTTGCCGCTGTCCGCGATCGCCCGCGCGATGCCGAAGTCCATCACCTTGACCGCGTTGGTGTTGCTGATCATGATGTTGGCCGGCTTGACGTCGCGGTGGATGATGCCGTTCTGGTGGCTGAAGTTCAGCGCCTGGCACGCGTCGGCGATGATCTCGATCGCCCGGCGAGGGGGTAACGGGCCGTCGGTGTGCACGATGTCGCGCAGGGTGACGCCGTCGACGTACTCCATGACGATGTAGGGCAGCGGACCCGTCGGGGTCTCCGCCTCGCCGGTGTCGTACACCGCGACGATGGACGGGTGGTTGAGCGCGGCGGCGTTCTGGGCCTCGCGACGGAACCGAAGATAGAAGCTGGGATCGCGGGCCAGGTCGGCGCGCAGCACTTTGACCGCTACATCGCGGTGTAACCGGACGTCGCGGGCCAGGTGAACCTCGGACATACCCCCGAAGCCGAGGATTTCGCCCAGTTCATAGCGGTCAGACAGGTGCTGAGGGGTGGTCATCGTGGTATCTCGTGTCGGGCCGGTGACGCGCTGGGCGTCAGTGGTTCAACCCGCCCGTATTCGGCCGGCCCTCGTTGCAGTCCAGAATTACCTATCGTCCCGCGATCCGTCCAATTCAGCCGCAGCACGGGGCCGGACGCGGCACCGCTCGGGGTGTTGGTGGCCGGCGGCGCCGGCGGAGTCCCGGTGTCGGTGACGGTCGGCGGCGGCGGTGCCTGCTGGGTATCGGCGCGGGAATTGATGACGATGAGCACCGCGATGATGATCGCCAGCGCCCCCAGCACTCCGGCGGCCCACAACAACGCGCGCTGGCCCGACGAGAAGGTGCGCCGGGCCGGGGGTGGCCGATGGCCCCCGGTGGCGGGCCGGGATCGGCGCGGCGCCGCGGCCCGGGTGCTGGACACAGCGGCCGCCCTGGTGGTCGGGCTCGACGGAATGGCCGCCGGCGACGCCCGCCCGGGCGGGGGCGACTGGCTGGGGCGCGGCGGCCGGCGGCCGGCCCGCACCGCCGCAACGGCGTCGGCGAACGGCCCGCCGCTGCGGTAGCGCATCGCCGGGTTCTTGACCAGCGTGATCTCGATCAGCTCGCGCACGTTGGGCGGCAGCTCCGCGGGCAGCGGCGGCGGGGGCTCCTTGATGTGCTTCATCGCCACCGTCAGGGCACCGTCACCGGTGAACGGCCGCTTCCCCGAGACGACCTCGTAGCCGACGACTCCCAGCGAGTACACGTCGCTGGCGGGAGTCGCGTCATGACCCAGGGCCTGCTCGGGGGCGATGTACTGGGCGGTTCCCATCACCATCCCCGTCTGCGTGACGGGCGCGGCGTCGACGGCCTTGGCGATACCGAAGTCGGTGATCTTCACCTGGCCCGTCGGCGTGATCAGGATGTTTCCCGGCTTGACGTCGCGGTGCACCAGACCGGCCGCGTGCGCGACCTGCAGCGCACGACCGGTCTGTTCGAGCATGTCCAGCGCGTGCCGCAACGACAGCCGGCCGGTGCGCTTGAGCACCGAGTTCAGCGGCTCGCCGTTGACCAGCTCCATCACCAGGTAGGCGGTGCGGCCCTCCCCGTCCAGCTGGCTCTCGCCATAGTCGTGGACCTGGGCGATGCCGGGGTGGTTGAGCATCGCGGTGGTGCGCGCCTCGGCGCGGAACCGCTCGATGAATTCCGGATCCTGGGAGAACTCCTGCTTGAGCACCTTGACCGCCACGCGCCGGCCGAGCCGACTGTCCACCGCCTCCCACACTTGGCCCATGCCGCCGGTGGCGATCAGGCGCTGCAGGCGGTATCTGCCAGACAGCGTCACACCAACTCGCGGGCTCATGGTCCTCCCTGTAGCGCGGCTTGGATCACAGCCCGTCCGATCGGCGCGGCGAGTGCACCTCCCGTCGCGGACAGGCGGTCGCCGCCATTCTCCACCAACACTGCCACGGCGACTCTCGGCGTCTGCGCGGGCGCGAAGGCGATGTACCACGCGTGCGGCGGCGTATTACGCGGATCGGTGCCATGCTCTGCGGTACCAGTCTTCGATGCGATCTGCACGCCGGGAATGGCCCCTTTCTGCTGTGCGACCTTCTCGGCGCCGACCATCAGCTCTGTTAGCTTAGCGGCGACCTGGGGCGACACCGCGCGGCGCTGCTGATAGGGAACGGTGGTGCTGATGTTGGCCAAATCGGGCCCTTTGAGGCTGTCGATCAGGTAAGGCTGCAGCTGTACCCCGCCGTTCGCGATGGTCGCGGCGATCTCGGCGTTCTCCAGCGGTGTCAGCGCGACATCCTTCTGGCCGATGCTGGACATGCCCAGGGCGGCGGCGTCCGGGATGATTCCGACGGTCGATTCGGCGACCTGCAGCGGGATGACGCTCGGCGTGGAGTCCAGGCCGAACGCGCGCGCCATGCTGCGCAACGCGTCGGCGCCGGTGTGCATGCCGAGTTGCACGAAGGCGGTGTTGCACGACAGGGCGAACGCTTGCTTGAGCGACACCGTGGCCTCGCTGCCGCAGGGCTGGCCGCCATAGTTCTCCAACGTCGCGGTGCTGTCGGGCAGAGCGATTGACGGAGCGGCGGTGAGCTGTTCGGCGTCGGTCGCCCCGGCCTCAAGCGCCGCCGCGGTGGTGACGACTTTGAAAGTGGAACCGGGCGGATAGGTCTCCGAGATGGCGCGGTTGGTCAGCGGGTTGTCGGGGTCGTCGCGCAGCCGCTGCCATGCTTGCGCCTGCACTTGAGGATCGTGCGACGCGAGCAGGTTGGGGTCATACGACGGCGATGACACCATGGCCAGGATCTTGCCGGTGGACGGTTCGAGGGCGACCACGGCGCCCTTGCACGGCGGCCCGCCGCAGCCCTGCTGCATTGCGTCCCACCCCGCTTGCTGGACCCGCGGCCGGATTGTGGTGTCGACGTTGCCGCCCCGGGGGTCGCGGCCGGTGAAGAAATCGGCCAGGCGGCGGCCGAACAGCCGCTCGTCGGATCCGTTCAGCAGCGCATCCTCGGCGCGCTCCAAGCCGGTGCTCGAATAGCGCAGGGAGTAGAAGCCGGTGATCGGCGCGTACACCGACGGGTTGGGATACACCCGCAGGAAGCGGAACCGGCTGTCGGTGGCCACCGAGTAGGCCAGCAGTTGGCCGCCGGCGATGATCTGCCCGCGTTGGCGCGAGTACTCGTCCAGCAGCACGCGCTGATTGCGCGGGTCGGCGCGCAGCGAGTCGGCGGCGAACACCTGCGTCATGGTGGCGTTGAGCAGCAACAGGACGATCAACGCCATGACGGTGACCGAGATGCGGCGCAGAGAGGTGTTCATACCTTCTCGATCACCTCGGTCTTGGCCGCCGCGATCGGGGAATCCTTGCGGTCGCGTCCGCGCAGGGGGTGGCGGGCGCTGTTGGAGATGCGAGCCAGGATCGCCAGCAGTATGTAGTTCGCCAGGAGCGACGATCCGCCGTAGGACATCCACGGTGTGGTCAGGCCCGTCAGCGGGATCAGTTGGGTGACGCCGCCGACGACGATGAACAGCTGGATGGCCAGGGTGGAGGCGAGGCCCGCGGCCAGTAACTTGCCGAAGCTGTCTCGCGTCGCGATCGCGGTGCGCATGCCGCGGATGATGACGATGGTGTAGAGCATCAAGATGCTGGCGAGCCCGACGAGCCCGAGCTCTTCACCGAATGCGGCGATGATGAAGTCGGTCGACGCGGCCGGCACGGTGTCCGGCTGACCGTTGCCGAGCCCGGTGCCGAAGATTCCACCCGTGGCGAAGCTGAACAGCGACTGCACGATCTGGTAGCCGTTGCCGTCGGGGTCGGAAAACGGGTCCCACCACATCTGCACGCGGACCCGGACGTGGGCGAAGATGAAGTAGGCGATGACGCTGCCCACTGCGAACAGCACCAGGCCGATCAGCACCCAGCTGATCCGTTGCGTCGCAAGGTAAACCACCACCAGGAACGACGCGTAAAGCAACAACGAGGTGCCGAGGTCCTTCTCGAAGACCATCACACCGATCGAGGCCACCCAGGCGCCCAGCAGCGGCGCGAGGTCTCGCGGGCGCGGCAGGGTTAGACCCATGAAATGCTTTCCTACGCTGGTGAATAGCCCCCGCTTGGCGATCAACACGGCGGAAAAGAAGATCAGCAACAGGATTTTGGAGAATTCGGCGGGCTGAATGGAAAAGCCGGGGAGGCGGATCCAGATCTTTGCGCCGTTCTGTTCGGACAGCGAAGCCGGCAGGAGCGCGGGAATCACCAACAGCACCAGGCCGGTGATGCCGCATATATAGCCGTAGCGAGCCAACTGTCGATGGTCTTTGAGAAACGTGACCACGAGCGCGAACGTGACCACGCCGACCACCGTCCACATCAACTGCTGGGTGGCGCTGGGATGATTGCGGCCGCTTGTCTGGCTGTTGACGAGGTCGAGCCGATGGATCATCACCAGCCCAAGTCCATTGAGCAGAGCCACAATTGGCAACAGCAGCGGATCGGTATATGGGGCGAACCGTCTGATGGCCAGGTGCGCGGAGCCGAACACGAGCAGGAATATCAGCCCGTAGCTGATGACGTTCCAGCGCAAGACACGGTCCTGGTTTGCCTCGACGATCAATAACGCCGCGACGGTGATCGCTGCGGCGAAGCACAGCAGCAGCAGCTCGGCGTTGCGACGGGTGGGCAGCGGAGGCGTGACCGCGACGGGCGGCTGGAGTTGGGTCGTCATGCCACCGTCCGGCAGTCGATGCCCGGTTGAAGTGGAGGCGCTGGAAGCGCGGTGACCGTCTGAGATGTGGTCGTGGGGCCCGCCTGCGACGAGGGCGCGGGGCCGCTTGTGGCACTGGTAGGAGCTGGGGTGCTGGAGCCGGGAGGGGCGGTGGTCGGTGGCGTGGTCGGTGCTGGAGATGTCGCGACACTGGACTCGGGGGTGCCGCTCCCGGGGGCCGGCTGCCCCGGCGGTGACGTGGCGCGCGGGGACGGGCAGGTGGGCAGCAGGTATTCGGCGAGCAGTTGACGCAGCTGTGACTCGGCTTGATCCAGGCTGCCGCCCGGCAGTCCGGTCTGAACCTGGACCTGGCCGGGACGGCGCAAGTCCCGCAACGTCATCAGCTGACAGTTCGAGTGGTCGGATTGGCCGTAGCTGATCAGGGAGAGTTCGTTGCGCGCGGTCAGGCAGCCCACCAGATACGGCTGCTGCAGGGGCACGCCGAGCAAGGACCCTTGGATTCCGCGGACGATCGAAACTTTGCCGTCGTACTCGGTGACGTAATAGTTGCGCTGAATCACCCACCATCCGATGGCCAGTCCGGAAAGGGCGAACAGCACCGCCAGCGTCACCACGAAGAACATCCGCCGACGGGGCCACCGCGGCCGGCTCGGCGTTTCCGGTTGCGGCGCAACCCGTTTCGCTGCCTCTTCGCGCGGTCTGATCGCCGAGGCGCGGCCCGCGGAGGTGTTGGGCAACGTCATCTGGTCGTCGTCCCCGGAAACAGCTCCAGCAAGGATCGGCTGGGTCTGGCCGTAGTCGTAGTCGACGACGTCGGCCACCACCACGGTCACGTTGTCCGGCCCGCCGCCGCGCAGCGCCAACTCGATGAGGCGGTAGGCGGCTTCGGCGACGTCGGGAATCTGCAGCGCCTCGAGGATGGTCTCGTCGCTTACCGGGTCGCTGAGCCCGTCGGAGCAGAGCAGGTAGCGGTCACCGGCGCGCGCCTCGCGCATGGTCAACGTGGGCTCGACCTCGTGACCGGTCAGCGCGCGCATGATCAGCGACCGCTGCGGGTGGCTGTGCGCCTCTTCCCGGGTGATCCGCCCTTCGTCGACCAGGGTTTGGACGAACGTGTCGTCCTTGGTGATCTGCGTCAGTTCGCCGTCACGCAGCAGATAGCCGCGCGAGTCGCCGATGTGCACCAACCCGATTCGGTCGCCCGCGAACAATATTGCGGTGAGCGTGGTGCCCATCCCCTCGAGCTCGGGCTCGGCCTCCACTTGCGCCGCGATGGCCGCGTTGCCCGAGCGCACCGCGGCGTCGAGCTTGGCCAGCAGGTCGCCGCCGGGCTCATCGTCGTCGAGGTGGGCCAGTGCGGCGATCACCAACTGGGAGGCCACCTCGCCGGCGGCGTGACCGCCCATCCCGTCGGCCAGCGCGAGGAGCCGCGCGCCGGCGTATACGGAGTCTTCGTTGTTGGAGCGCACCAGGCCGCGGTCGCTGCGCGCGGCATATCGCAGGACCAGGGTCACGGGCGCAACTCGATCGCCGTTTTGCCGATCCGAATCGGCGTCCCTATCGGAACTCGTACCGCAGTCGTCACCTTTGCCCTGTCAAGGTAAGTGCCGTTGGTCGATCCTAGATCCTCGACGTACCATTCCGAACCGCGCTGCGATAGGCGGGCGTGCCGCGTCGAGGCGTAATCGTCGGTCAGCACGAGCGTCGAGTCGTCAGCTCTTCCGATCAACACCGGCTGCCCGCTGAGTGTGATGCGCGCCCCCGCCAACGCGCCCTCGGTGACCACCAGGTAGCGCGCCGCGTGCCTGCGTTGCCGCGAGGGCAGCAGGGTGCTGCGCAGCGCCAAGCCGCGGCGCACCATGACGGCCCCGGTGGGCGCGTAGATATCGGTCCGCAGAATTCGCAACACGGACCAGATGAATACCCATAACAACATTAGAAATCCGGCGCGCGTCAGCTGCAGTACGAGTCCCTGCATCTGGCGTCCTTTCCGTCCTGGCCCCGAAATCCAGCGTCCCCCTGGCGCCCGTGACCCCGAGCACATCGGCAACGTCACGATACTTGGACGGCGGTCGACGCGGGGCGAAGCACGGCAGCGTTGAGCCCAGCGGGTTTAGTGGATCCGGACGATGATCTCCGAATGACCCAGGCGGATCACGTCGCCGTCCGCCAACTGCCATTCCTGAACCGGCGCGTTGTTGACGGTGGTGCCGTTGGTGGAGTTCAAGTCCGACAGGAGCGCCACCTGCCCGTCCCAGCGGATCTCGAGGTGACGCCGGGAGACGCCGGTGTCGGGCAACCGGAACTGCGCGTCTTGTCCACGGCCCACGATGTTGGAACCCTCACGCAGCTGGTAGGTGCGGCCGCTGCCGTCGTCGAGCTGCAGGGTGACCGTCGTTCCGGCCGCGCCGTAACCGCCGGCGCCGTAAGCGCCGTAGCCGCCGGCCTGCTGGCCGTAGTCCGCCGGCTGCCCGTAGTCGGCGGGCTGGCCGTACTCGCTCGGCTGGGCGTAATCGGCTTGCTGGCCGTACTCGTAGTCGCGGTGGGCGGTCTCGGGGTATCCGCCGGCCTGACCGGGGTATCCCCCGGCCGGCACGTTCTCGGCATACTGCGTGTAGTCGCCGGCCCCGTACTCCTGCCGGCCGTAGCCGCCGCCCTGTTGGTAGCCCTGCTCGTAGCCGCCGCCTTGCTCGTAGCCGCCGCCTTGCTCATAGCCGGCGCCCTGCTCCGGATAGGCCTGCCGCTGCTCGGGCGGAGCGTAGCCCTCGTCTTGGCGGGCCGGCCCGCGGCCGTAATCGCCGTAGCCGCCATAACCCTGCTGGCCTCCCCCGGGCGGCGGGGCGTAGCCGCCGCCCTGACGGTAGCCCTGGTCGTAGCCTTGGCCGCCGTATCCCGTGGGCGCGGGAGGACGCTGCTCATACTGCGGCGGGGGGCCGCCCTGAGCTTGGTCGGGATAGCCGCCGCCGGGGCCTTGGTAGCCGCGCTGGTCGGGGTAGCCCCCTTGATCTTGGTAGCCGCGCTGGTCGGGATAGCCGCCGCCGGGGCCTTGGTAGCCGCGCTGATCGGGGTAGCCGCCCTGACCTTGGTAGCCGCCCTGCTCCGGATAGCCGCCCTGCTCGGGGTGGCGTGGCGGCGGGTAGCCCTGCTGCGGCGGGTAGCCGCCCTGCTCGGGCGGGTACCCCGCGCGCGGGTCAGGGCCGCCCTGTGGCTGGTCACCGGCGCGCGCGTCGTCCTGCGGGCGCGCGTAGCGCTCGTCGTAGTACTCGTCGCCAGGCCGCCCCGGCCCCGGAGGGCGGTAGCTCGAATCGTCAGTCATTGGTGCTACTCCTCGTTCTGCGCCGAACGCACTATTTGATTGTGGCGGGACGGGATCGTGGACCGTCGGGCGGGGCTGCACATCGGGATTGACAGCACCGCGGGCGCGGTACTGCCCGGTACGCAAATCCGACGACCGCTCGAACCGGACGACCACATCACCATACGTTTCCCACCCCTGTTCATGGATGTAGTCGACCAAGTACCTACCGAAAGCACCCGACGTGAGATCAGGGTCGGCGCCCACCTTCTCGAAGTCGTGCCTACCGAGGGTAATGATGTATTCGTTGGGGGCCAAAAGCCGATTGCCGTGGAGTTTCTGGACGCCGTCGCGGGCTTCGCGGCGCAGGAGCGCCTCGACTTCCTGCGGAACGATCGATCCGCCGAAGACGCGGGCGAACGCGTTGTCGACGGTGGCCTCGAGCTTGCGCTCGATCCGCGCGGCCAACCCTCGTTGGCTACTCATGCTCCGCCGTTCGCATGCACTTGCCGCAGCATGCCGCTGGCGCGCGGCAAACGATTCGGCGCGTGTCCCTCACCCCAGCATGTTATCGGGACAGCGCGACGGCGCGGCACCGTCGAAACTCTGAGAACTTGGTCGGCCCTGCTCAGACGCGTTGTCTCCCAGCGCCCCACGGCGTCCGGGCCCGACCAGGCGGGTTGGGGGACGCGGCCATTAGAGTGGTATGGTCCATCGGTTGTTTTTCCGGGCGAGTGGCGGAATGGCAGACGCGCTGGCTTCAGGTGCCAGTGTCCTTCGGGACGTGGGGGTTCAAGTCCCCCTTCGCCCACATTTGAGCGGTTCTCCGAACCGATGCGCTGAGGTCACGGACTCGAGGAGTTCGTGGCCTTCGTGTTTTCCGCCATGTTGTGCCGAGCCCTGCGCGCTTGGCCGCGGCAGTGAATTGACGTCTGCTATCGCGTTAGTAGCGTAATTGCCAGCTCAGGAGGGGTGGCAATGGTCGTCGCGGCGTGTGGCGCTGCGCAGCTACGGGTGATGCGATGCAGCTGCGCTACATAAGCATTGCGGCGCTGATCGCCGAGGCCGGCGGTGATCCGTGGGCAATCAACCGAAGCTTGCAAGCCGGCAGGCCCGGGGAGATCTCCTCGCTCGCCGAGGCCTTCCACCGAGCGGGCCGATGCACCGACGAGGCCCAGCACGCCTTCGAGCAAGCGCGCAACCGCTTCGACGCCGCATGGAATCGCCAGGGCGGCGGCGGCAATCCGATCACCGACTCCGCCGATGTGCAACGGGTGACGCAGTCGCTTGGTGCCCAGTCGCTTCAGCTGCCCAAGATCGGCGTCGACCTGGAAAGTATCGCGGCCTCCTTAGCCGAGGCGCAGAAGGCCGCGGCGGGACAGATCGCGACCCTCGAGAACCAGTTGCAAACACTCGACGACTTGATCGGGCAGGCCGTCGCAATGGAACGATCCGGCAACCTGAGCGCGGAGGACCGGCACACCCTCGATGCCCTCATCCGCAATTGCGAGAGGGATGCCATCGATGACACCAAAGCCGCACTGGCACAGCTCAATTCGATACGGAATGGCTACTCCGATGGCTTGCGGAACTCACTGACCAACCTACGAATCGAGGGCTATGATCCGGCTCGCCTTCACGATCTCGACGCCGACGGCTCACCGAAGCCAACTGAGGCCCAGCTGCAGGCGCTGGCCGACCTGCGCCGGAGCACCGACCAGGCGGTGGTGGATCAAATGGGCAAGGTGCGTGCCGCGCAGGATGCCCTGAACAAGGCGATGGCCGACCTCTATACGCACGGCCCGGGGTCGCCCGAGGGCGAGGCCGCGAGCGGGAGGCTGCCCAAGCTCAGGGAGGACCTCGCTCACGCGCTCGACGACCTGGGCAAGATCCCCGACTACAGGGACGTCGACCCCGCGTCGATCACGATCGCTCCCGACGGTCATTTCATGTTCACCCACACCGTGGATGGACAGCCGGTGCAGGTCTACGGGCAACTCAAGGACGGCACGGGTGAGTTCTTCGATCAGGCCATGGGCACGTCCTACGCCTTCAGCGGTGGCAAGTTGACCGGCATGCGCACGCTGGATCCCGGGAAGGTGGTAGCCACCCCTGAGCCGTTGTGGAGCGCGATCACCACCGCGGTCGGCGGCGGCGCTGTGCTGAAGGCGGGCGGTCAGGTGGCCTGGCAGGGGCTGAAGACGCTTTTCACTCGCGAAGCGATTGAGGGCGTGACCGGCGAAAATGTTTTTCCTCGCGCATTGGTCGGTGCGGAGGAGCGCGCGGCAAGTGCCGAAGAGGACCTGAGCCCGCATGGCTCGCCAACTTCCGGCGTGAGCGGGGAACCGGTGCCGGGCACCCACCCCGGTCCCGCGCCCGTGGTGGAGCACACGCCGCACCCGGGGGGTGGTGGCGGAGGTGAGCTTCCGCCCGATGCCGGACCTCCGGCGGGACCGCATGTGCCGGTGGAACCCGAAGGGCCTCCACCGGTCGTGATCGACCCAGCCCACCCGGAGTTCACCCTCCACAACCCCCTCGACTACATGACGCCGGAGTTGCGGGCGCTGTCTGAGCAACACCTGACCGGGAGCGGTGAAACCGTGCTCGGCCCGTTCAAGCCCTCGACAGGGGGACCTTCCTACATCGAGGTGGCGGAACAACGCGGAGCCAGCTACTTCGATATCGGGGATGCATGGGATGCAGCCACCGACGTCCAGCGGCTGGCCGCGAATCAACATGTACTCGACGTCGCAATCGCAAATGGCGATAAGATCACGTTGTCGGTCCCGTTCTATCGCGTTGGCCCCGATACTTTCACGGCTGCAGAAGTACGCTATCTCGAGGCACATGGATATCAGCGGGCGGGCGAAAATGTACTTCTACCGCCGATTGAAGGAGGCCGGTAAAGTGAAAACATTGCTGCAGTTCTATCTGCAATACCTGAGCTTCCTCTACTTGGACCCGCGTTATCACATCACCGATTCAACGACATCCGGAAATCCAACCATCAATGCATCATTGACCATGACCGGGCCACTGCTCATTTGGCATATCTCTAATGATCGAGGTCAAATTGGCTTTACCTTCGCACCGACCAAGCTAGCCGCACAACCCGACAACTGGTTCCGCGCATCGCTTATTCGACAGTACCTGGATGGCTACGATGAGACAAACACTGTATCTCCGGAGGCGATGGTGGGGTGGATTCGGGATAACGCGGACCGAATAGAGGGCCTTTTTGACGACGCGAGGGCCGCTCAATCCTGTGAAGCACTTCTCAACCTCGCAAAATCGCTTGCAAACAAGTATTTCGGCGCCGCCGGAGAGTAGGCGAAGGACATCGGAAAGTTGAAGATGTTCCAATATGCGCGTAACTCGCCGAAACGTGGCCCGGCGGATTTTTCTCGCCTGACGGAACGATGGTACCGGTTCGCCAAATGGCTAGGAGGCGATCCGGTATCGGTTTCGACCAATTGTGCAGACTGCGCGATCTTATTCGCTACCGCCGATTTTTCCCTACACCTCCGTCAGAGTGGCCGCTGGTGGATAGTCGATACCGTCGACGACCGTGGGCATAGGCGTAATGACACTGCAAGGTTCTCAACCTTCGACCTGGCTGAAAAGTACCTGATATGGGACTGGATGAGCATCGCCTACACACCTATCGGCAAGCCGAGTCTTTGGCCGCGGCTGTATTCACGAGGTTTCAACCCGCATGTGAAATCGATCGCTCTAACCAACGGTAGAGTCGAATTGCGCTCCGAGGACGGCCGTGCGCTTCTGACGGAGCCGGACGCAAAGATTTTCAGTCATCTCATGCTGGAATCCCTGGCCGAGATCGAGCGGATCATCACCACAGGAGTGGAGTAGTCCGATACGGCACCAATCCATGGCGTTCTTGGCCCATGGTTCATCTGCCCTAAGAATTCACCCACCGCAAAATATCCGGCGTCACGGCGTCGGTGATGTCGTCGTACTCGGGGTGCTTCTTGAGCACGGTGCCGATCATCGAGCACACGGGAACTATGCGTTTGCCCTCGCCGCGCGCCTCGTTGAGCGCCTCTTCGACGAGGATGGTTGCCAGGCCGCGTCCGCCATACGCCGGGTCGATTTCGGTGTGGTAGAAGACGCGCTGGTCGCCGCGGTCGGCGAAGTCGGCGAGGCCGACCTGCTTGCCATCCACGGCAATGGTGTATCGCCCCTCCTCGAGGCTGACGGTCGTCTCTGCCCCGGTCTTATCGGTGGCCATTGGTGTCTTCCTTTCGTTGCGGTATCGGTCGAGGCCGCAGCCGGGTGGTCGGCAGCGGCGGGGCGGGCAGTCGGGTGAGCGAACCCCGGTAGCCGTTGACGGCGCCAAAGCGTTCGTCGCCGGCCTCCCACAGATGGCGGTAAGCCACGATCTCGTCGTGGCTTCGTCCCACGAAGTTCCACCACATCACCAGTTCTTCGGTGAACGGTGTCCCGCCGAGCAGTAATACCCGCGCGGGCCGCTCCCCCTCGTTGCGAAGACGCAACGACGAGCGGCCGGGTCTGAGGTAGGCCAGTTCGGCGACAGTCAGAGCGGCTTCCTCCACTTGGACCGCACCCGAATCGCAGAGCACGCCATGCTCGAAAGCCGGATCGACGTCGAGGTCCAGGTGAGTTCCGGCGTCGAGATCGAGCTGGGCTCCCAGCAAGGGAGTGAAGGTGGGCACCGGGCTTCGGCTGCCTGCCAGGTCCCCGAGGAACACGCGAGCCGTCCCGCCCCGGAGCGGTACGGGTTTGGGGGCATAGTGATCGAAGCCCCGGTCGGTGTCCCGATCGGAATCGGGCAGCGCCACCCAGAGCTGGACACCGTGCAAGGCCGCCGCCGACGAAACCGATACCTCCGAGTGGCAGATACCGGCGCCGGCGGTCATGAGATTCAACTCGCCGGGACGTACAGCCGCGTGCACGCCGGCGCTGTCGTTGTGCTCCACTTCCCCACTGAACAACCAGCTGACGGTTTGTAGTCCGGTGTGCGGATGCGGGGGGACGTCCATGCGCGCGGACGCCGGGCCGTAATGGTCGATGAAGCACCAGGCGCCGATCAGCGAGCGCTGCCGTTGCGGCAGCGAGCGTCGTACGCGCATCGCCCGGGGTCCGCCCAACGGCACCTCGCGGGGGCGCAGCACCTCGGTGCCCGCGCTCGGTGCTGCAGCGCAGGCAACTTCGATCGGCGCCGGCTCGAGGTTGCTCATCGTCCACACCGACCGTACCCATACTCGCTACTTACGTGGGGGTCGGAGCACCTTCATCGCCAGCCGCATGACGGGCTCGGGCACCCGGTCCTGCATCGACAACGCGGTGTCGGCGGCGCGGGAGCGCAGCGGAGTGCCTCGACCGAAGACGCGGTTCAAAGGTCCGCCGGACGGTTCGAGCACCACGTGCAGCGGCGGAGTGCCGACGCTGGCTCCCAGCGCATTGGCGATGACCATACGCTGGATCTCACTGGTGCCCTCAAAGATGGTGTATAGCTTCGCATCCCGATACCACTTCTCCACCGGGTGATCGGTGATGTAGCCCCAGCCGCCCATGGTCTGAATGGCGCGTTCGGTGGCCTTGACAGCCACCTCGCTGGCGGCCATTTTCGACATCGACCCCTCCCCGCGTTCGAAGGGCACGTTGTTGGCGGCCATCCACGACGCTCGCCAGGTCAGCAACCGCGCCGCGTCGATCTGGGTGGCCAGCTCCGCCAGCGGGAAGGCGATGCCCTGGTTGTCGATGATCGGCGCGCCGAATGCCTCCCGCTCGGTGGCGTATGCCGTCGCGTACTCCAGCGCAGCGCGCGCGATGCCGATAGCCTGCGCGGCGACCATCGGGCGGGTCTGTTCGAAGGTGCCCAGTGTGGCGGAGCCCGACCGCTTGCCGCCCGCCACGACCTCGCGAGCCTTGGCGAGCTTGTGCTCCAGCTTCTCTTCTCCGCCAAGCAGATTGGCGCCGGGGACGCGGACGCCCTCGAACAGCAACTCGGCGGTGTGGGACGCGCGACAGCCCAGCTTGTCCAATTTACGAACGAGCTTGAGCCCGGGCGTTCCACCGGGCACGACGAACAGCGCCTGCCCGCGATGACCGAGTTCCTCGTCGACGACGGCGTTGACCACGTGCACGTCGGCGATTCCGCCGTTGCCGATCCACATCTTGTGGCCATCGATGATCCAGTCGTCACCGTCGCGGCGAGCGTGGGTACGTAGATTCCGCACGTCGCTGCCGCCCTCGGGCTCCGAGATGGCCAGCGCCGCCAACTTGAGATCGCCTGGGGTTCCGAAGCATTCGGGTGCCCACTCCAACATCTGTTCCGGTGACGCTGCCTGGCCGATCGCCGACAAGGCCAACGCCGGCATCACGATTGCCAGCCCGATCCCGGCGCAACCCCAGAACAGCTCCTCCATGAACATCGGCAACGACAGGCCGGTCGGGTCGCCGATCAGATCGCGGTAAAACAGCGGGCTGTAGAAGCCGCGCTGGGCCGCCTGCTCCAAGACCGGCCACGGGAACTCTTGCCGTTGGTCGTAGTGGAGCGCCACGGGCCGGATCACGTCTTCGGCGAACTCGTGGGCCCGCCGGGCCAGGTCGTGCTGTGCTGCGGTCGGGGTCAGGTCGAACGTCATGGATCCCGCCTTCGGGTCGACAGACTCGGTCGTGCCGAAGCTCTACCCCGTTGGCTACGCCAGCAAACGGCCCCTGAGGACGACGGAGCGTCAGGCCGCCGAGCGAGGCCCCACCTTTGCGAGGGGCAGGTGCAGCACCACCGCGGTCACCGCAACCGCCTCGTGCTCATGATTGGCGAGCAGAGCCGCATTCTCCGGCAGCTGGCGGGAGTTGATCTCTCCGGACGCGATGCGCCGCAGGACGTCGTGGGCCTGGGCCAACTGGTCGCGCTTGCGGTACTGGCCGCCGGGAAGTTTGACGCCGGCCCAGACTCCGTACTCCTCGCGGTGCGCGATGGCGTGTTGGGCGCACCGTCGCTGCTGCGCCAACGGGCAGCGGCGCAGGCACTGGAGACGCGCCTCGACGGCCGACCGCTCATACGCGCGGGCCTTCGCCGCGCCGTCGCCACCGTCGTCGTCGGGGTAGCCGAACCACAGTTCCGGGTTGGCAGCGCACGGGTGTCCCATGTCGGTCTCCTTGGTCGAACGTGAAACGTAGGCAAAAGCGTATACACAGACGGGTGCGGTGCGCAAGAGAAACGTGACGGAAACGTATACACGTAGCGATACGGGACCGGCTGTGTAATATCCGGCCTATGGCCGGAGCGTGCGGTGAGCCGTGAATCGGCCGGCGCGGCCATCCGCGCTTTGCGAGAGTCGCGCGACTGGTCCCTAGCCGACCTTGCCGCCGCGACCGGAGTCAGCATCATGGGGCTGAGCTTCCTGGAGCGCGGTGCCCGCAAGCCACACAAAAGCACAGTTCAGAAGGTTGAGAACGGGCTGGGCTTGCCGCCGGGCACCTATTCTCGCCTGCTCGTGGCGGCCGATCCGGATGCGGAACTGGCGCGCCTGATGGCCGCGCAGCCGCCTGCCGCCGTACCCGCCAGGCGCAGCGGGCCCGTGGTCGTGGACCGTCACAGCGACACCGAAGTGCTGGAAGGGTATGCCGAAGCTCAGCTCGAAGCGCTCAAATCGGTCATCGATCGGTTGCCAGCGACAACATCAAACGAATATGAGACGTATATTCTGTCTGTGATCGCTCAGTGCGTGAAGGCAGAGATGCTGGCCGCCGGTTCCTGGCGGGTCGCGGTGAACGCCGGCGCGGACTCCACGGGCCGGCTGATGGACCACCTCCAAGCCCTCGAGGCGACGCGGACCGCCCTGCTGAAACGGATGCCGACCAGCTTGAGTGCCCGGTTTGACCGGGCGTGCGCGCAGTCGGCCTTGCCCGAGGCCATCGTCGCCACGCTGATCGGTGTCGGCCTCGACGAGATGTGGGACATCCGCAACCGGGGGGTTATTCCGCCCGGAGCGCTCCCCCGCGTGCGCGCGTTCGTCGACGCCGTCGAATCGGGAAACCAACAGGGCGAGGGGCCGCAGTGAATCAAAGCGAAATCGCGCTGTTGAGCCGCGCCCATGACCTGTTCGCCGGCGGCACACGGCAGCCGCCGCTCGACGCGGGCGCCGCGCACTACCGCAAGGTGCTGCTCGGGGCTGCCGGGGCGAACGACGGATTGGCTCGCGGCTACCTGTTCGCCGCGGAACACAGCCGGCAACGGCTCGGCGCCGCCGCGGCCACGGACGCCGCGATGGCGGGTGTCATCGCCGGCGCCGACCGGGACCGGGCCCAGGCCCGCGAGCTGACCCGAAACGTCGTCGATGAAGCCCGCGCCGAACCCGCCGTCATTTCGGCGACCCCGATGGCCCAGCGCGAAGCGATGCGCCGCCGCGCGGCACGACTACGGGCGCAGCACGCCCATGTCGTGTCGGCCCGGCTGCGGGCTCGTCGGCGCCTCGCCGAATTACGTGCGCTGCGCTACCAACTATGGCGCCGGCGCGCCGCGGGATTGGGCTTGACCGCGCGGGCGGCGACCGCGGTGCGCGCTGCCCTGTCGCGTCTGGGTTGCCCGTACGTGTGGGGTGCGACGGGGCCCGACCAGTTCGATTGTTCGGGTCTAGTCCAATGGAGCTACGCACAGGCGGGAATTCACTTGGACCGCACCACTTATCAGCAGATCAACGACGGGATGCCGGTGCCCCGCTCACAGGTCCGGCCCGGTGATCTCGTCTTCCCGCACGCCGGACACGTCCAGCTGGCCATCGGAAACGATCTGGTAATTGAGGCGCCCTACGCGGGTGCCTCGGTGCGGATCAGCCCGCTGGGCCCCCACGTCGCTATTCGCCGACCGCTATGACGAACAGGGTGAGCCGATGACGGAACAAAGCGGACCTTCGGTCGCCGCGATACAGGCGCGCCAGTCGGCGCTCGCCGGCCAGCACGGCACGGTAGCCGACGCCGACCGCGTGCTGGGAGAAGTGCTCTCTAGTGCGCACGCCGCGATGCGCGAAGGCGCCCGTCGACTGGATGCCATCGCCGAGCAGCTCGACCACGCCACCGCGCACCAGGCGAGCCTCGCCGTCGATACCCCGATGGGCGCGCGCGAGTTTCAGCGCTTTTTGCTGGCCAAACACCGCGAGATCACCTCCGTCGTCGAGGACGCGCGCGAACTCAGTCGAGCGAAAAAGGCTGTGCTGGAAGCGCTTCGGGACCAGTACAGCGCCGGCGGCGGCTAGCAGGCACGGTCGCAGTGTCGTCCACAACCGCACGGCACGGTGAATTGTCGACGTCCGAACGCCTGGGTACGGTCGTCGGGCATGGAGAGGTCGCAACGCATCCCGCACGCATTTCGCGTGACTGCAACCGTGGTCGCGTAGCTGATGTCGGCGCATGAGGAGCTTCTCGCGGCGGTGAAAGATGTCCGAGACCGCACCGGTGACCCGAACGCGTGGCAGGCGGGCCTGTCGCCCGGTGAGCTGGCCGCCGTGATCACCCCGACGACACGTCCCGAACAACTCCAGGCGATCGCGGGGAAGATCCGCCAACAACTCGCGGGTCCGCCGGATCGAGAGAGGGGTGAGGCGGCCGAAGCCATCGCGCACGCCGAAGCAGCCCTCGCCCACCAGAATTCGGCCAGCTCTCAGCTGGACATGCAAGTGATCACGGCTATCCTGAACGCCCATCTCAATGCCGTCGATGGCAGCGAGGCGCTGACGAGGTTGCAGCAAGACACGGAAGCCGCGGTCCGAATGCGATCGGACCTCGACACCCCGGCAGGCGCACGCGACTTCCAGCGCTTCCTGATCGGCAAGCTCCGCGACATTCGCTCGGTGGTCCTCAACGCTCGCCTCGACGACACGTCGAAGTCGGCACTGATGGCCGCATGGACGTCGCTGTACGACGCATCCAAGAGTCCCGACGAGCGTGCGTCGGACCGCGCGGTTGGCACCGATGCGGAAACCGCAGCGTCGACAGGGGACTCGGACTGGGATCCGCTGCTGGACTCGATGCTGGCCGACGACCCGGGACTGGCGACCGATGACCTATCGGGCACGGGTACCCCGGAGGCCGGGACCGCCCCGACGGCGCCCATCGCTCCCGTGCCGCCGCCGATGCCCAGCGTCGCTCCAGGCCTGCC
This sequence comes from Mycobacterium sp. E1715, assembly GCF_001667625.1. NCBI lineage: Bacteria > Bacillati > Actinomycetota > Actinomycetes > Mycobacteriales > Mycobacteriaceae > Mycobacterium > Mycobacterium sp. E1715. Next base: position 8,035 of record NZ_LZJJ01000050.1, on the reverse strand, counting down.
GAGCTTCGGCGCGACACCGACCGGACTGCCACTTCCCGCGCTGGGCGGTGAGGAGAGAACGGACCCGATGCTGCGAGGCCTCGACGACGAAGGCCCGGTGGACCCCTCCGAGCGGCCGGATCCGAAGACCGAGTCCGGATCAGACGAACCGGGCGACCAGCACGACGACGGTGGTCGGGAGGCGGCCGCGGCCGAGAATGAACCGGCGGCGGCCGGTCCCACCACGGTGACCCTGCCCGACGGCGAGTCGGTGACGGCCGCGAGCCCCCAATTGGCAGCGGCGATCAAAGCCGCGGTCGGCGGAGTGGCGATACCAGATGCGTTCCAACAGCAGGGAATAACGATTCCGCCCCCGGGCTCCGCGGTCACCAACCCGATCGAGCCGACGCGGGTGAGCCCGGCGGATATCGGGATCTTCATCGACCGGCATGCTCTTGCCCTCGGTCCAGGTAAGGCCCTTCTCGACGGCCAAATTCAAGACATCGCCACCGTGACCGGGCCAAGCTTTCTAGGCTGGGAGCATCCGCCGGCGCCGGCCGCAGCCGTGACCCCGCCGACGAGACCCGATACACCCACACCCACGCGGCCGGCGGCTTCGTCGACCACCTGACAATAGTGATCTCGCCGGTTTTCGCCGGCGGCCGGGAACAGGAGACAGCGGATGGCAGATTCGATCCATGTGGTACCCGCGCACTTGCGTCAAGCCGCCGCGCGCCACCAGGAAACCTCCGATTACCTGCGGACGGTTCCTTCGTCGCACGAGGCGATCCAGGAAAGCCTGGATTCGCTCGGGCCGATCTTCGGTGAACTTCGCGACGCCGGACGGGAACTGCTCGAGCTCAGGCGCCAGTGCTACGAGCAACAGGCCGCGGACCACGCCGACCTGGCGGACAAACTGACGGCCTCGGCGGCGATCTGGGAACAGCACGAGCAGGATGCGGCTCGCAACCTCGGCGGCATCGCTGACCGCGGTCGATGACGGACGCGAATCCCGCTTTTGACACCGTTCATCCGAGTGGGCACATCCTCGTCCGCTCTTGTCGCGGCGGCTATATGCACAGCGTTGCGCTGAGCGAAGAGGCGATGGAGACCGACGCCGAGACGCTGGCACGAGGCATTCTGCTGACCGCCGACGTCTCTTGCCTCAAGGCATTGCTGGAAATCCGCGACGAGATCGTGGCGGCCGGACACACGCCCTCGGCCGAGGTTCCGACCCCGCGAGACCTCGACGCGGCGATCGAGAAGCTACTGGCACACAAACTGCGTCGCCGCAACAGGGCCATCTAGCCGGTTCGCAGGGCTTACAACAGCCATGTCTTGGCCGCCTCGGGATCTGGAGCGATATCGGTGGGCGGCTCTACAGGGTTGGGGCCGAACAACTCTCGCGCACGGGCAAGCAAGGCACGCACTTCATCGAGTTGCTGCTGCAGCGCAGATTCAGCCATGTCCCCACGCTACCCAGGCCCTCACACCTGCACAATTCACTCACCGAATAAGCGATCCATCAAATACCGGTACCCTTAACCGGTGGCGATCTTCGGTCGGATGACGGCGCGCCAGCGCCTCCGGAGAGCTACCCGGGAATCACTGGCGATGCCGGCTTTCAGCTCTCCCATCGATTGCACCCCATGGGTGATCGGTGGACTTTGGCCTGCCGAACTGTCGACGGTGACGGCCGAAAACGCCACGCTCGCAGAGTATCTCAAAGCCGACCTGCAGCGGATCGCCGAAAGCGCGAACGAGCAGCTGAAGATGATCAAGCGCGCGGGCTTGGCCGACCTGTCCCGCCAGGCGGAAGAAGCCCGCGTGATCGATGAAGCGCGCGGCCGCGCCGTGCGGCGAGTCGAGTCGACGATGCGCCAGCTGCACGCGGCGAAGAGCGGAGTGAGCGCCGGATATCCCCGCAGGCAGCTCGCCGAACCGTCGCCACCGGACATGACGCAGACCCGAATCCTTCCCGCGGTCAGCGGCGCCAGACCTTCCGAAGCGCCCACCAGGACGACGAGTAGGCCGCGCTGGCGGGTCGACAAGCCGGCTCCCATGGTGCCGGACCCCGGTGCGGTCGAGCCGGGGCCGCAACCGGAAACCACTGCACAAGAGGTCGCTGCGGAGGTTGCCACCACCCCGAAAACGCCGGATATGGACGAAACGCAGGTCATTCCGAGCGTGACTGACGTGAAGCACATCGTCGAAGCGCCGGCCGATCGCGCAGAGCCCGGCCGGGAGCCCGTCGCCGACGGTCATCGCCAGGTGGAGGTGCAGGAGCCGGCGCCGGAGCGGGATGACCCGGATTCGGCGGCGGACACCGACGCCGCGGTGACCGCGATCGAGGAGACGCAGATCATTCCCGCGATCACCGAAGTCGAGCAGGTCGCTGACCAGCCGGTCGAGAGCGTGCCTGCGGCGGACTGGGAGCGCCCACCCTTGCTCGATGAGCCGGTTCGCCCCCATTTCGAGAAGGACGAATCAGCGTTCGATGAGGACGAATCAGCGTTCGCCTCGACGGAGGAGACGCAGGTCATTCCCGCGTTGACCGAGGTCGGTCCGGTCGTCGAGCCGCCGGTCGCGACCCCGGCGGCCGAGTGGGAGCCGGTTTCCAACGGCCGCCACCATGTCGACGAGGAGGCGGCGCCGGGCCCGGAGGCGCTGCCGGCTGAGGAGGCGGAGCCCGCCGACGCCGCACCGGCGGCTTCGATGGAGGAGACCCAGGTTATCCCGGCGATCACCGAGTCCCACCCTGTCGTCGACGAGCCGACGGACAGCGGTCGCCATCACGCTATCGTCGACGAACCCGTCGCTGCGCGGGATGAACCGGAGCCCACCCACCTATCTCGCGAAAAAAGTTTCACTACAACGGGTTTCGATGCAGAGCGGCTGAATCGACTGCTTGAGTTCGTGGTCCGCCAAGAGCCGCGGCTGAATTGGGCGGTGGGCGACCTTCCGGACGGCGCGACCGTTCTGGTAACCGATCTGGCCCACGGCTGGATACCGGCGGGCATCAACCTTCCGGCCGGCGTGCGGCTGTTGGGGCCCGAGCGTCGCACCGGCAGGGTCGCCGCGTTGATCGGCGACGCTGCGCGCGTCGTGACCTACGCTCCCGGTGATTCGCTGCGCCGCTCGGCGGACTTCGCGACGACGAAGTCGTCGGTCGAGCCGCGGGAGCTGCCCGCGATCGAGGACCTGGGCAGAGTGCTGAGCGAGACCACCCGCCGGTTCGACGGACTCCCCCGCATTGTGCAGAGGCTCGCGGATGCTGCTGCGGCCGAAGCCGTCATCATCGACCAGGAGGTCGACGTGCTGCGGGTGCACCTCGATACGGCGCGCTATCAGCTCCTGGTCCAGTATCCGGCCGTGAACCCGGCACTCCTGCTGAAGTGTTTGCTGATGGCCGCAACCGAAGGCCTCGCGAGTGGAGACCCGGTTTCGGCGAACTACCACCTCTCCTGGTATCGGAAACTCGTCGCCCAGGTACCGGGCGCGTAGCTCCGACGCGACGCGCTTTCGTGGCCTGCGAGTTTGAATTGACGCTGGTTGGAGGGGTCGACATACTGTGATCGTGTCGGATTCGGGCGGTCGCGCGAATCTCAGCGACAAGGATCTCGTCGAATCAGTTCTCCGCGAATTGAGCGCCGCGGCCGACAAGTGGGAAGCCCTCGTGGCCCAGGCTGAGGCGGTCACCTACAGCGTCGATCTCGGTGATATCTATGCGGTGGCCAACTCTGATGGCCGGCTGCTCAAGCTGACTCTGCACCCGGGCGTGATGACGGGCTATGCGCACGGTGAGCTGGCGGACCGGCTGAACCTTGCTATCTCGGCGCTGCGCGAAGAGGCCGAGGCCGAGAACCGGGCGAGTTACGGCGGCCCGCTGCACTAGCCGCGCTCATCGACCGGCGCTTGGCTGGGATGGGCGCCGGCTCTCTTCGCGCGTAGCCGCGCTCATCGACCGGCGCTTGGTTGGGATGGGCGCCGGCTCTCTTCGCGCGTAGCCGCGCTCATCGACCGGCGCCGGGCGGGCCCGCGAAGGCTTGCGCGATCTCCAGCCAACGCTGGGCGTCGGGCCCGTCGGCAGTGATGTCGAGGGCGCTGAGCGGGCGCCGCTGGGTGACCAAGAAGCAGAAGTCTTCCGCCGAACCGGTGACCCGCTGCGTCGCGTCAGGCGGCCCCCAGGTCCAGGTGTCCCCACCGGGTCCGCGCAGTTCGACCAGGAAGGGCTCGGCCGGGGCGGGCAGATTGTTGACGGAGAAGGCGTAGTCGCGGGTGCGCACCCCCAGGTGAGCAATCGACCGCAACCGATCGGTCGCGGCCCGCTTGATCCCCAGCGCATCGGCAACGTCCAGTCCGTGAGCCCACGTCTCCATCAGCCGAGCGGTAGCCATCGAGGCCGCGCTCATCGGCGGCCCGAACCAGGGAAGTTTGCGTCCGGCGGGAACCGTCAGGAGCTCCTCATGCAGCCGGCCCCGGGTGGCCCGCCAGTCGGCGAGCAGTTCGGCCGGCGGTAGAGCTGCCAATTCCTCGGCGCCCGCGTCGACGAAGCCCGTCGGGTCGGCGGCCGCGGCCCGGAGCGCGTCGGCGAACCCCGCCTCGTCGGTGACCGAGGTCAGCGCGACCCGGTCGGTCCACAACAGGTGGCCGACCTGGTGGGCGATCGACCATCCCGGCGCGGGCGTCGGGTCGGCCCAGCGGTCGGCCGGCAGCGGCGCGACCAGGGCATCGAGGTCGTGGCTCTCGGCGCGAAGGTCGGCCACGATCGATTCGGGACCCGCCATCATTGCCTCCGCTCGTCGGTCGCCCCCGCCGGGGAACGATTATTCGCCTGATCGCCGCGCCGGCCCAGGAAACTGTGCATGGCCAGCCCGGCCAGGTAGAGCCCCGAGCCGAACAAGGCGAATGCGGGCGCATGCCCGTCGGCGGGAATCAGCGCCGCGGCCACCGTGATGGAGGCGATGAACGCGACCCAGAACAGCGCGTCCTGCACCGCGAAGACGTGTCCACGCAGGGCGTCATCGACGTCCATCTGCATCGCAGAGTCGGCGCACAGTTTGACCACCTGCCCGGTCACACCGAGAAAGAACCCGCACACCGCCATCACCGGCAGCAGTAATCCCGCTCCCGCCACCTCGATGCCCGCCGACGCCGCAAGCGCACCGTTCACCGTCGCGTAGCGGCCCCAGCGCCGGACCGCCGGCGGAGTGAGCACGTTGGCCAGGAACGCCCCGAGGCCGGCGGCACCGAAAAACACCAGCGCGGTGCCCAATCCCCCGGCCTGCGGGTCTCTCATGTGGTGGACCAGCAGCAAGACCAGCAGCGAATTGATGCCGATCACCATGCGGTGGGCGGCCAATCCGGACAGGGTGGCGGCCACCGTGGGCCGCTGCGCCACCGTGCGCGCGCCGTGCAACCAGCCAGTGATCACTGCGTAGAAAACCGGTCCGTGGATTGCCCTCTTGGTGTCGTCCGGGCCCAGCACGCGGGCGCCGAATCGCAAGGTCAGGAGCAAGGCGGTCGCGACGGGGACGCCGGTGAGAAAGATGATCGCCGAGGCGCCTTTGTCCCCGGCGCCGAACACGAACCGGGGCACGAGCATGAAGTTCGCGCCGATGAAGGCGGCGATCGCCCCCGACGCGTTGGCCACGGCGTTCATCGTCACCACCTGTTCGCGCGGCACGACGTGCGGCAGGGAAGCCGACAGCCCGGAGCCGACGAATCGGGCCAAGCCGTTGGCAAACAACGCGCCCAACAGCAGCGGCAGGTCGCCTGCTCTGACCGCCAGGATCGTGCCGATCGCGGCGATGAGGACGAGGCGGCCGGCGTTGGCGCCGACGATCACCAGCCGCCGGTCCCAACGGTCCATCAGCGCGCCGGCGAACGGACCCAACAACGAGTAGGGCAGGAACAGCACCGTGAACGCCCGCGCGATCGCCATGGGATCGGCGGCTCGGTCGGGATTGAACAACAACGCGCCGGCCAGACCCGCCTGAAACAGCCCATCGCCGAATTGACTCGCCATGCGCACTTGCAGCAACCGCCAGAAGTCCGGCAAACCGCGCACCGACCGCCAGATTTCGGCGGGTGCGCTTGAGTGCATCCGGGATTGGATCACAAAACCGACTTCCACGATTAGGGTCTAGCAAGCTCGTCACGGCCCGAGCTGACTTACCAACAGTACAAATATTTGCGTCCCGCGCTTGATTCCCCCGGGCGGCAAGTGCTGGATGCGATGATGGTGTGGTGCCGCCGCCCGAGGATCCAGAGGACTATGTCGCGCCGGCCGCGCAGCGGGTGCGGGCGGGGACCTTGTTGCTTGCCAACACCGATCTTTTCGAGCCGACGTTCCGGCGCAGCGTCATCTACATCGTCGAGCACAACGACGGCGGCACCCTGGGAGTAGTGCTCAACCGCGCCAGCGAAACGGCGGTGTACAACGTGCTGCCGCAGTGGACCAAATTGGCCGCCAAGCCGAAAACGATGTTCATCGGCGGCCCGGTGAAGCGCGACGCGGCCCTCTGCCTGGCGACGCTGCGGGTCGGTGCCGACCCCCAGGGTGTGGCCGGCCTGCGGCACGTGGCCGGCCGGGTGGTGATGGTCGATCTCGACGCCGACCCCGACACGATTGCGCCCGTGGTGGAGGGGGTGCGAATCTTCGCCGGCTACTCCGGCTGGACCATCGGTCAGCTGGAAGGCGAGATTGAACGCGACGACTGGATTGTCTTGTCGGCGTTGCCATCTGACGTTCTCGTTGGGGCGAGGTCCGATCTGTGGGGGCAGGTGCTGCGTCGCCAGCCGCTGCCGCTGTCATTGCTGGCGACCCATCCGATCGACCTCAGCCGCAACTAACGCCACTCCCCCACGCCCGGGGGGTCCGCGCTAGCTCAGTGGCAGGACTGCGTGCAGCCGGAGCAGGTACCGGTGCACGTCGGCGCCGCCGCTTCCTGCTGGAGCGCGAAGCGCGCGCTTTGCCACGACCCGGCGGCCAGCGTTCCGAAGGCGCCGGCTACGCAGACGATCACCACCACCAGCGCGGTGTGCGGCGGGGCCGCCAGCGCCACCACCCCGCCGGCGGCCAGCATGATCGCCGCCGCCAGTTGCGCGGGGGCCACCGATCGCAACGCCAACGCGGTGGGATCGACATGTTGGCCGCGCGCGAGCGACCACGTTCCGAACCCGGCCGAAGCCACCGCCGCGCATAAGCACAGCACCCCCGCAATCAGCATGGCCTCACAATACGAGCCCGGCCGCCGGTTCGCTCAGCGGGCTCCAGCGGTGCCGCGGGACCGCCCTAGTGCTGCAGAAACGAGAAGTTCGGCAGTGGGGGCAGGCCGGGGACCAGCGTCAACAGGTTCGGCATGGGCTGGCGGCTGGGCACGGGTCCCTGTACCGGCAGGCCCGTCGGAGCCGTCGCCGATGTCTGCCGCAGCGGAGCCGCGGCGGGCGCCTGCCCGAGCGGCGGGGTCGCCGGAACCTGCGCCACCGGAGCGGTCGCCGGAACCTGCGCCACCGGAGCGGTAGCCGGTACCTGCGCGACCGGGGGCACCTGCGCGGCCGGGACCGGGGCCGGGGCCAGCCCGACCGGCGAGGCTGCCGGGGTCTGGACCGGCGCGGGAACGGGAGCGCCGGGAACGGTCACCCGGAAGCCGTTGACGATGGCGTCGGTGGCGGGCGCGTCGGCGACGGCCACCGCACGGTCGGTGGTCACGGCGAGCGACACCAGGTACTTGTCGTTCCCGGAGGTGGCGATGACATGGCGCCGGGAGGTGTTCAGCAGCATGTCGCCGTCGCGGTACGTGCCTTCGACGATCGACGACGGGAAGCCGCCGAAATCGGCCATCGAGGCGTTGGTCGGTTGCCAGGCCAGGAGTTTCTGGCTGTCGACGTAGCCGTGGCTGATCGCCTCGCGGGGGTCGAAGTTGCCGACCAGCTTGTACACCACCACCTGTGCATTCGAGGTGTAGATGCTGCTGCCTTGCCGGTCGGCGATCACCGCGAACGCGTCGGGCACGTTGGGGTCGGGCACCTGGGTCCAGCGGGCCGGCACCGG
>NZ_LZJJ01000049.1:0-2871 GCF_001667625.1 Mycobacterium sp. E1715 | reverse complement strand
TTTCGTGATCGCGCATCGCGCTCGCGACATCCTCATAGCGGGAAAGGGCCCAGAAGTCGTACTGCGTGCTGTGGTAGACCGGCGCCCGATCGCGTAGTTGGCGGTAAATCTCGAACGGATCGTTGAAGAATTCATCCGAGAAGGGGTCGAAGTGAACGGATCCCAAAGACGTGCCTACTTCCGCCGCGCCCCCGTCAAGGCTCATCTCGTGTCCTTTCGACTACTGCAGCTCGGCGAATCTCTTCAAGTAGGGCCATGCGATCGCGGGCGGTATCCCGCCGCACAGTGGCGAAATGTTGAACATTTCACCTGCTGCGATGCGCTTCCGCGCTTCGTCGACCGAGAGGATCACGTGTGACGACGTGTTGCGCAGCTCGTCGATGGTCCTGGCGGTGGTGATGTTGGCGGACACCGCGTTGTCGGGATTCCATTCCGAGTAGGCGATTGCATCGTGCAGGAGGTACTTGCCGATCTCGTCCCACGCCGCGTCGACATCGTCGGCCACGAAGCAGTTGGTCGCTGCGTCACGCTCGGGGATGACGACAAAGCCGGGCTCGAAGCCGTTGTCGCGACATGCTTTTTCGTAAGCTTCCCGCATTCCTGGCACCCCGCCGTTGGCGAGCAAGCCGAGACCGTTACGTCCAGCGCGCCGCGCGGCCGCCAGGCTGGCGCCGCCCCAGCTCATCATGGGGCCTTCCGGCGTGCGCGGCCGCGGGGTGACTTTCATTCGTCTGCCGCCGTGTTCGATCTCTTCGCCGGCGAGGAGGCGGCGTAACACGCCGAGCTTCTCGTCCGCCAGCCTGCCGCGGTCGGACATCGAGAGTCCGAAGTGAGCGTATTCCTCAGCGCGATATCCGATTCCGAAGACGTAGGTGGCTCTGCCCGCGCTGATGTGATCCAGCACGGCGATGTCCTCGGCCAGCCGTGCCGGATCGTAGAAGGGCAGCAGAATTGTCAGGTTCACCAAGAGTTGCTTCGTGCGAGCGGCAATGGCCGCACCGAGCAGTAACGGCGACGGCAGATAACCGTCGTCCGCGCAGTGGTGTTCGCAGAGCACGACGGCGATACAGCCATGCTGCTCGGCCCATGCCGACATCTCGCTGGCGGCGGCGTACAACTCGGTGGCCGGCGCTCCGATGGTGGGCGCTCGCATGTCGAAGCGAAGGGTGAACACGGTCGCTGCTAACCGGGCTGCCGTGCGTCGGAACCCATGACTTCGGCGCTGGCCTGCATGATCATTCGAACCACTTCGTTGCGTGTCATGGACTTGAAAAGTTCAAATGCCATCCGGACGTCATCGCCCGTGGCGATCGTCGGTCCGTTGCCGAGGTTGGCGAACGCCTCGTCCACCACGCTCGCGGCTGTCACCGCACCCTGGGGAACCTCGTCGACGGATTTCAGTCGGCCGCGCTCGAATTCCAGTTGCCGCAGAGCCGGTGTATCGGTCATGCCGAGGACCAGACCCAGGACGTCCACGCCCTTGTCGTGCAACTCCGCCCACAGCCCCTCAGTGAAAAGCATGTCGAAGGCCTTGGTTCCTCCGTATGCCACCATGTTTCGGCCACCGGCTAGCGCAGCACCAGAAGTGAAGTTCACGATGCCGCCGCGTCCTCGGTCGACCATGAGGCCCGAGAAGTGGTGACACAACCGCATCAGCACCAGGCAGTTGCGTTGCAGCAGGGCTTCGGCTCTCGATACCGGATTGGCAAGAAAAGGCTGGTAGTTCGGATCCCCGCCGGCGCAGTACACCAGCATGCCGACCTCGAGGTCTGCGGTGGCGTCGATGATGGACTGGGCAGCGTCGGGCTCGGTGAGATCGATGGCGAGCGTCCGGGTTTTGACACCGGTGCGCTCGTGAATCGCCTCGGCTACCGTGTCGAGCACGCGTCGGCGACGAGCGACCAGCGCAACGTTCACTCCTTCCTGCGCCAACCTCTCGGCGAACAAGGCGCCGCATCCGTCGGACGCGCCGACGATCACCGCCCACGGTCCGTACCTCCGTGCGATGTCACCCACGGGCGCCCGGCACCGCAGCGAGCCGAACCGAGGTGTAGGTACGGCGGTCGATCCGCCAACCGTCCGGCGTCCGTACGGCGTGGTCGTCGTAGTAACCGACGGGGTTCGCGCCCGAGCCGTCCTCCATCAGGATCAGTGCGTCGACGTAGGTGCGGATCGTCGCGGTGTCGGTGTCTATTGCGATGGCCTGGTTGGTCATTCGATGGATCGTGTGCGCCGCGCCGACGTGCGCTGCTTCCATAAACCGCGCCACCTCTGCGCCACCGGTCCACTGGCCGACCAAACCGTAGTCGATGCGCGCATCCTCGGCGAAGACTGTCGTGAGAAGCCGGTATTGCCGGCTGTCGATTGCCGTTGCATACCGGACTGTGAGGTCGAAAATGTCGTCGCGGTCCGACATCAGAAGTCACCGTTCGGGTGGATCACGACGCGGGGTGGGCCTTCGGATCGCCGCGCCGCCGCCAGCGCCGCGGGCACCTCGTCGAGGCCGATGATCTTGCCGACGCTGGGCAGTGGGTTCAGCTTCCCCTCGACGACCGCATCCAGAACGCCGTACCAGTCCTGCGGGAGCGGTCCTCCACCGAACTGGAGAGTCAGGCCGTTTCGGGTGGCTTTGGTGATGTCGAGGGTGTCGCCGGTGTACCAGCCACCCGCGCAGTAAATGCGTGATGAGAACTCCGCATCCGCGACGATGCTGTCGATGAGACCCGCAGCGCCAACGCATTCGAACACCACGGCGGAGCCGTTCATGTGGCGTTCGGCGCGCAACGTGCGGAAGGCGTCGAACACCGACCGCTGGGCCGGATCGACCAGAACATGCGCGCCGAACCCGGACTGGGCCAGTTCGCGGCGGTC
>NZ_LZJJ01000048.1:0-5293 GCF_001667625.1 Mycobacterium sp. E1715 | reverse complement strand
GTCGCCAGGGATCGCGGCCACCGGGGCCTGGTCGAGTTCGGGGTAGTCGCGGGTGTGCTCGCCGACGGGAAGCCGGTCTCCAGCCCGCAGTGGGGCGGGGCCGATGGCCGACATCACGTCATAGCTGCGCGATCCCAACACCGGCTGCACGGCGATGCCGCCCCGCACCGCGAGGTAGGTCCGCAGCCCGGCACGCGGCGCGCCGAGCGCGATCACCTGGCCGTCGCGGACGTGCTGAATGCTGTTGGTGCCGAACTTGATTCCATCGACGGTCGGGTCGGTGTCGGCGCCCGTCACCGCGATGTCGATGTCGCCGCCGCGCACCCGGGCCGCGAAACCGCCGAACGTCACCTCGACGGTGGCGCGATCACCGGGGTTGGCCACCAGCCGGTTAGCCAGCTGGTGCGCGCGCCGGTCGGCGGCGCCCGACCGGCTCACTCCCAGGTGGGCCAGCCCGGGCCGGCCCAGATCCTGGACGACGGCGAGCGGTCCGGTGCGAAGGATCTCCAGGGATGGCACCACGATCTCCTTAACTCAGACGGCCCGGAACTGAACCCACATGCCCTGCGTCAGCAGCGCCGGCTCGGGCCGTTCGAGATCCCACAGGACCGCGTCGGTGCGGCCGATGAGCTGCCAGCCGCCCGGCGACTGGCGCGGGTAGACGGCGCTGAACTCCCCGGCCAGGCCGACCGCGCCGGCCGGAACCGACGTGCGGGGCTCCGAGCGACGCGGCACCCGCAGGCGCGCGTCGCCGTCGACCAGATATGCGAAACCCGGTGCGAACCCGCTGAATCCGACGCGCCACAGTCCGCCCGTGTGGGCCTCGATCACCTGCGCGACGGTCAGCCCGGTGTGACCCGCGACCTCTGCGAGGTCGGGTCCGTCGTACGCGACGTCGATAACCACGTCGGCACGCCGATCCGGCTCGGCGGACTCCCCGGCGGTGACTCGCATCTTGCGCAGCCGCTGACGGATCACGCCCTGGAAGCGGGGGCCGTCAAGCCGGACCAGGACCGTCCGGGCGGCGGGGACGACGTCGACGACACCCGGCAACGCCGCGGCGCGCAACTGCGCAGCCCACGCCAATACCTCGGCGGTGCTGCCACATTGCAGCATCAGCGCACTGTCGCCGAAGTCCAGCACCGTGTTGCCGACCCACTCGGTCGGCAGGTCCTTGGACACGTTGCCCGCCAGGTCCGTCACGCTCATTACTCGACGGTAACCCCGCCGGCTCGGAGCGGGCGAGGGGCGAGCGACGGATTTTCGAACACTGCCAGAGCTGCCTTAGCAAACGCTCAAACGCCGCAGGCGCGGCCGGCGTCTAACCGAGGATTCTGCCGATCAGCGGGGGCAGCTGATCGGCCACCAGCGGGTAGCTCAGCGGCGAGGAGAACGCGATCGCGCCGGCCTGATCCTTGGTGGTGAAAATGTGCCGGCTCTGCGCGGTCGCCTGGGACGCGGCCACGTCGGGGTCGGCGAGCAACGCCTTCTGATCGTCGGGGCTCTCGGTGGTCCAGATGATCACGTCGGCGGAGTCGAGCACCGCCTTGACGTGGTCGCGCGGGATGACCGCGCGGTGGTCCGTGCCGAAAGGCCTGATGCTGTCGGCGATCACGAGCCCCATCTGGTTCAGGAAGTCCGTGCGCCAGCCGGCCATGGTCGCGACGACGGTGCCCTGCCAGAGTGTGCCCTGCATCAGCAACGCCTTCTTCCCCGTCCAAGCCGGGTGGTCCTTGCCGACGGCGGTGAACTTCTGGTCGACGGCGTCGATCAGCGACTTCATCTGGTCGGCCTGAAACACCGCCCGGCCGATCGCGGTGGCCTGCTCCTTCCACGGCTCGAAGAAGGCGTCGCCGTCCGACTGCGGAACGGTCGGGGCGATCGCGGACAGCTTCTGATAGGTGTCGGCGTCCACCCCGGCGTTGGTGGCCACGATCAGGTCCGGTTTGAGGCCGGCGATCTGGTCGACCGGAATCCCGTTGTCGAGGTTCAGCACCACCGGCTGCGCCCCACCGAGCTTCGGCTGGGCCCACGGCCACACCGCGAACGGCTGATCACCGAACCAGTTGGTGACGGCGATGGGCACCACGCCGACCGCGAGCAGGTCGTCCTGCTCGGTGTAGCCGGCGCTGACCACCCGCTTGGGCGGTTCCTTGATCACGGTCTGACCGAAGAGATGGTCGATGGTCACCGATTTGCCGCCGGAGCCATCCGACGACGGCTTGCGTGACGAGCACGCGGCGGGAGCCCCGGCGACCGCGGCGACCGTCGCAGCCCCTGCGAGCTGCAAGAATCCCCGGCGATTCCAACCCTGTCGCATCGCGTGAGATTAGCGCGTCCGGTGCCCGCGACGCCCGTCGCCGCGCGGTTGCCCGCTCAGCCCAGTGGCATGCCGGCGTCCAGGAAGTCCAGCGCCCGATAGATGGTGTCGGCCGTCTTCGGCGCGCTGTCGTACGCCGCCATCATGGCGCCGACCATCGCACCCACGAACACCCGCACTTCGAAATCGCTTGCAGCACGGCCGATCCGGCGCCCGATCGCCTCCGCCATGACGTTCACGGTGCGGTGGTACTCGTCGTAGAGGGCGGCCTTGAGCTCGGGTATGGAGAAGATCAGCCGTTGCCGGGTGTTCTCGAACTCCAGCTGCTCGGCAGACAGGCCGGCCATCGTGGTCGCGTAGGCCCGCCGAATGGCCTGGCTGGGCGACAGTTCGGGCGGCTGGGCGTCGAACGCGGCCAGTATCAGCGGATCGAGGTCGTCGGCCAGCAGCAGCGACTCCTTGGATCCGAAGTACCGGAAGAATGTGCTGGGCGACACCTCGGCGGCCTCGGCGATCTGCTCGACGGTGGTGGCGGCGTAGCCGTTCGCGTCGAAGAGGCGGAACGCCTCGCGCCGCAGGGCATGGCGGGTCTTGATCTTCTTGCGTTCCCGCAGCCCCAGGGGCTGGTCAGTCGCCGGCATGTGGCAATTCTCCCGCATCGGGCGGCCAAAAAGATCTGACAAGCGGCGACCGGCCGTTGCGAGATCCACGTATCTCCGACGTAACTGCGCCCAAGCAGGCCGGTAACAGACCTTCCATAGCGTCGGGGCGTGACTACGACGACCTCCGCGGAGCCGACGACTACCGTCCTTGCGCCCGCGCCCACGCGCCCGCCGCACCGGGGCGGGCACTGGATCGACGACTGGCGGCCCGAGGACCCCGAGTTCTGGGAGACTACGGGCAGGCCGATCGCCCGGCGCAACCTGATCTTCTCGATCTTCGCCGAGCACGTCGGGTTCAGCGTGTGGATGTTGTGGAGCATCGTGGTGGTCCAGATGACCGCGGGGCCGCACGGCCACCCGTCCGCGTCCGGCTGGGCGCTGACCGCGAGCCAGGCCCTGTGCCTGGTCGCCGTGCCCAGCGGGGTCGGCGCGTTCCTGCGCCTGCCCTACACCTTTGCGGTGCCGATCTTCGGCGGCCGCAACTGGACCACCATCTCGGCGGCGTTGCTGCTGATCCCGTGCGGGCTGCTGGCCTGGGCGGTCGGGCATCCCGGGCTCTCGTTCAGCGTTCTGGTCGCGATCGCCGCGACCGCGGGCTTCGGCGGCGGCAACTTCGCCTCGTCGATGGCCAGCATCTCCTTCTTCTATCCGGAGAAGGACAAGGGGTGGGCGCTGGGCCTGAACGCCGCCGGCGGCAACATCGGCGTCGCGGTGGTGCAGAAGATCATCCCGCCCATCGTCGTCGCCGGGGGCGGGGTGGCGCTGTCGCGCGCCGGGCTGTTCTACGTGCCGCTGGCCGTGGTGGCCGCCGTATGCGCATTCCTGTTCATGAACAACCTGTCGGAGGCGAAGGCGGACGTGAAGCCGGTGTGGCAGTCGCTGCGGCACCCCGACACCTGGGTCATGTCGCTGCTCTACATCGGCACGTTCGGATCGTTCATCGGCTACTCGGCGGCCTTTCCGACCCTGCTCAAGACGGTGTTCGGCCGCGGCGACATCGCCTTGACCTGGGCGTTCCTCGGTGCCGGTATCGGCTCGGTCATCCGGCCCCTGGGCGGCAAGCTGGCCGACCGGGTGGGCGGGGCGCGCATCACCGCCGCCAGCTTCGTCATGCTCGCGGCGGGGGCCTCGGCCGCGCTGTGGTCGGTGAACGCCAAGAACCTGCCGATGTTCTTCGCCAGCTTCATGTTCCTGTTCGTCGCGACCGGCGTCGGCAACGGCTCGACGTACCGGATGATCTCGCGGATCTTCGTCATCAAGGGTCAGCTCGCGGGCGGCGACCCGGAAACGATGGTGCACATGCGCCGCCAGGCGGCGGGCGCGCTCGGCGTCATCTCGGCCGTCGGCGCCTTCGGCGGGTTCGTCGTGCCGCTGGCCTACGCCTGGTCGAGGTCGCAGTTCGGCAGCATCGAGCCGGCGTTGCGGTTTTACGTGGGGTTCTTCCTGGCCCTGCTGGTGGTCACCTGGTACTGCTACCTGCGCAAAGGCAACGCCGTGGCGCGGGTCGGGGTGTAGCGGAGCCTCACGGCCTCTGCTTGCCCCCGTAACCTTCCCAGGGGCTGTAGTCGGCGATCAGCTCCTCCTGCGGCGGTCGCTGGCCGGCGGGGACGTGCTGCAGGTTGATCCGGATGCGATACCAGATCGAACTCGGCCCGCGCATGCCGTCGACCAGGACGTCTGCCGGCTGCAGCAGGCGCGCCGCTGCGGGGTGGCGGCCGCGCCAGGTGTCCAGCGCGGCGAGCGCCTCGTCCTTGGTCTTGGTGCGGGCGATCTCGACGAGCGGCTTGGACGAGACCCGCCCGCTTTCGGTGCGCGTCCCCGAACCTTTGGGCGCCCGCTCGGGCGGCCCCATCTCCTCGGCCAGCATCAGCAGCCGATCCAGGTCGCCGACCGCGTCGTCCATCCCCTCCCACGGATCACCCATGTCGGCGAACCGGCGGGGCACGGTCTCGATGGTGAACGCCTCTGGCCTGCAGCCGGCGACTTCCTCCCACAGCAGCGGCGTCGACACCCGTGCGTCCGGGGTCGCGCGGACCGAGTACGCCGACGCGACCGTGCGGTCCTTGGCGTTCTGGTTGAAATCGACGAACACCCCCTCGCGCTCCTCCTTCCACCAGCGGCTGGTCGCCGCGTCGGGCACCCGCCGCTCGACCTCGCGGGCCACGGTCTGGGCGGCCAGCCGCACCTGCCGGAACTCCCAGCGCGGGGCTATCCGGGCGTAGATGTGAAAGCCTCGCGACCCCGACGTCTTCGGCCAGGCGACCAGGCCGTAATCCTCCAGCACCCCGCGGGCCACCAGGGCCACCTCGAC
>NZ_LZJJ01000047.1:0-2927 GCF_001667625.1 Mycobacterium sp. E1715 | reverse complement strand
AGATCCTGCGAAAGTTTGACACGAACACAGAAGCTGCGACCGCAAATAGTCAACCATGTTCATCGCTTCGGCGACAGACTTGCGCCTTGGACGCGAGCTCAGCCGGGTCCAAGGAGGGTGCTGATGGCGAGTTTCGGCAGCGAGTTGCTCGCCGCCGCCGTCGCCGGTACCGCCGCCGACGAGCATCCGTTGCGGCACGTCGCCGAGCTGCCGCCGCGCGGCGGCCGCCCGCACCGCTGGCCGACATGGGCCGAGCCCGACGTGGTGCGCGCCTTCACCGACCGCGGCGTCATTTTGCCCTGGTCACACCAGTCGGCGGTCGCGGAATTGGCTCACTCCGGCCGCCACGTGGTGGTGAGCACCGGCACCGCGTCGGGCAAGTCGCTGGCCTACCAACTTCCCGTCCTCAACGCGCTGGCCACCGATCCGCGCGCCCGGGTGCTGTACCTGTCGCCGACGAAGGCGCTGGGGCATGACCAATTGCGGGCCGCCCACACGCTGGCGGGCGCCGTCCCGCGGTGCCATGACGTCGCGCCCACCGCCTACGACGGCGACAGCCCGCCGGAAGTCCGGCGCTTCGCGCGCGAGCGCTCCCGATGGTTGTTTTCCAATCCGGACATGATCCATGTGTCGATCCTGCGCAACCATGCCCGCTGGGCGGTGCTGCTGCGGGGCCTGCGATTCGTGATCGTTGACGAATGTCATTACTACCGTGGGGTTTTCGGCTCCAACGTGGCGATGGTGCTGCGCCGGTTGCTGCGACTGTGCGCGCGGTACTCCTCGGCGCCCACGGTGATCTTCGCGAGCGCCACGACGGACGCGCCGGGCGCGACGGCCGCCGAACTCATCGGGTATCCGGTCGAGGAGGTCGTCGAGGACGGCTCGCCGCAGGGCGCGCGGACGGTGGCCTTGTGGGAACCGGCGCTGCGGCCCGATCTGCTGGGCGAGAACGGGGCACCGGTGCGCCGCTCCGCCGGCGCGGAGGCGGCGCGGGTGATGGCCGACCTGATCGCCGAGGGGGCGCAGACGCTGACGTTCGTGCGCTCGCGCCGCGCCGCGGAGCTGACCGCGCTGGGCACCCAGGCGCGGCTGGACGACATCGCCCCGGAGCTCTCCGGCAAGGTGGCCTCCTATCGCGCCGGCTACCTCGCCGAAGACCGCACCGCGCTGGAACGTGCCCTGGCCGAGGGTCGGCTGCGTGGGCTGGCCACCACGAACGCCCTGGAGCTTGGTGTCGACATCGCCGGACTGGACGCGGTGGTGCTCGGGGGGTTCCCCGGGACCGTCGCCTCGTTCTGGCAGCAGGCCGGCCGGTCGGGCCGGCGCGGGCAGGGCGCGCTGGTGGTGTTGATCGCCCGCGACGACCCGCTCGACACCTACCTGGTCCACAACCCCACCGCGCTGCTGGGCAAGCCCGTCGAACGGGTGGTGATCGATCCCGCCAACCCCTACATCTTGGGACCCCAACTGCTCTGCGCCGCAACCGAAATGCCGCTCGAGGAGGCGGAAGTGCGTGACTTCGGCGCCATCGAGGTGGCCGAGGGCCTGCTCGACGACGGCCTGCTGCGTCGCCGCAACGGCAAGTACTTTCCCGCGGCCGGCCTAGAACCGCATGGCGCCGTGGACATCCGGGGTTCGGCGGGCGGCCAGATCGTGATCGTGGAGGCCGACACCGGGCGGTTGCTGGGCAGCACGGGCGTCAGTCAGGCCCCGGCGTCGGTCCACCCGGGTGCCGTCTACCTGCATCAGGGGGAGAGCTACGTCGTCGACTCACTGGACTTCGACGACGCGATCGCCTTCGTGCACGCCGAGGACCCCGGTTACGCCACGTTCGCCCGCGAAATCACCGACATCGCCGTCACCGGCACCGGAGAACGCGCGCAGTACGGTCCCGTCACACTGGGTCTGGTGCCGGTCACCGTCACCCACCAGGTGGTGGGCTACCTGCGCCGCCGGCTCTCCGGCGAGGTGATCGACTTCATCGAGCTGGACATGCCGGAGCAGACGCTGGCGACCACGGCGGTGATGTACACCATCACCGAAGAAGCGTTGCTGCGCAAGGGTATTGACGCACCGAGGATCCCCGGATCGTTGCATGCCGCCGAGCACGCCGCGATCGGCCTGCTGCCGCTGGTGGCCAGCTGCGACCGCGGCGACATCGGCGGCTTGTCGACCGCGGTGGGACCGGATCCGGCCGGCCTGCCCAGCGTCTTCGTGTACGACGGCTATCCGGGCGGCGCCGGGTTCGCCGAGCGCGGCTATCGCAAGGTGGGCACGTGGCTGGGTGCGACAGCCGCCGCCATCGAGGCATGCGAGTGCCCCCGGGGATGTCCGTCCTGCGTGCAGTCCCCCAAGTGCGGCAACGGCAACGACCCGCTCGACAAGGCGGGCGCGGTGCAGGTGCTGGAACTCGTCCTGGCGCAGTTGCCGCGCGCCGAGCAACCCGGCGGATGACGACCGACCCCTCGACGGTCGACCCCGCGGATCCGCTCTGTGACACCCGCCCCGAGCGCGCATTCCCTGCTGCTTGAAGAAACGGCGGCGTGCTGTCGCACGGTCGGACGAACGCTCACCGGTGAGCGGTTGGCGGCCGGCTGCGCGGGCGCAGCAGCAAACTATCAAAGGCCGCGGCCGCATGGCAACTTCATCGGCATCGGCGTTGCGGCCCGAAGGCGTTGGCGCAGAGAACGATAGCGTTTTCTGCGGCCGATTCGAATCCTGCCGATAGGCCCGAGGTCCCGAGGAGTCGGGCCCCCGCCGTAAAATCTCACCGCATGGGCCACGACTGGTTGCTCGTGGAGACGCTGGGGGGTGAACCCACCGTGGTGGCGCAGGGGCGCCAACTCAAGAACCTCGTGCCCATCACCACGTTCTTGCGCCGCAGTCCCTATCTGTCCGCGGTCCGGACCGCGATCGCCGAGACGGTG
>NZ_LZJJ01000046.1:0-6616 GCF_001667625.1 Mycobacterium sp. E1715 | reverse complement strand
CCGTGATTACGCACTCCCGCTTCGTCGCCACCCAGCACGAGTGGAAGCCCGACGACCGGGTCTACATCCCGATGGTGTTCTTCTGGGTCGCCGGTCTGGTCTTCGGTCTGCTCGGGCCGATGCAGACCGGCGCCACCATTCTCACCGAGCACAAGTTCGACGCCGGCGACGTGCTGCGCCTACTCGAAACCGAGCGCGCCACTTACGCAACGGGGTTCCCGCACGTCGGCCGGGCACTGGCGAATCATCCCGACTTCGCCTCCGCCGATCTGTCAAGTCTGCGCGGGGGATACCACCAGGTGCTGCTACCGCCGGAACTGCGCGCGGCCGATCCGTCACTGCTGGTGACGCAGTTGGGGATGACCGAAACGTGCAGTTCCCACACCTGGTGGCCACCACACGAACCGGTGCCCGAAAGCAAGCGCGGTTCACTCGGGGTTGCCGCACCCGGCTACCAGCACAAGGTCGTCGACGAGTGCGGTGCGGAGGTGCCCAACGGCACCATCGGGGAAATCTGCGTGCGGGGAGTCGCGATGATGCGCGGCATGATCGGACGGCAGCACAGCGATCTGTTCGACGCCGACGGCTGGTACCACACGAGAGACGCCGGATACCTGGACGACGAGGGTTTCCTGTTCTTCACCGGACGCACCGACGACATGATCAAATCCTCTGGCGCCAACGTCGCACCGGTGGAGGTCGAGGCGGTGATCGGCGGCGTCGACGGCGTGCGGATCGCCTATGTCGTCGGCGTTCCGGACGCGGACAAGGGTGCGCTCGTCTGCGCCGTGGTTGTGCTCAACCAGGGGCGGTGCGCCTCGCAGGATGAACTCGCGGCGGCATGCCGCAAGGAACTCGCCGCCTATAAGGTTCCGAAGCGGTGGGTGATTCTCCCCGACGCCGATCGGCTGCCGTACACCACCACGAACAAGATCGACAAGCCACGGTTGGTGCAACTTGTCACCTCGGGGGAGCTGGCATGACCGGGTTGGAGGCGCGGATCGCCCGCCTGGAGGCCATCGAGGAAATCCGTCAGCTGGCGGCACGGTACGCGGTGGCGTTGGACATGCGCGACTTCGACTCCCTGGCAAACCTTTTCGTCGACGACATCGGGGTGCCGGGCAAGCGCCGCGGCCGCGACGCGATGCGCCAATGGTACGACGCCGAGGTTCGTCCGACGCTGCTGGGCAGCGCGCACGGTGTCCTGGGCCATGTCATCGACGTCCACGACACCGACACCGCGAGCGGACTCGTCTACTCGCGTAACGACTTGGAAACCGAGGGCGCGTGGTTCATCGAGCTGCTGGCCTATCTGGACCGCTACGAAAGGCGGGACGGCCATTGGTATTTCGCGCGCCGCATCCCGCTGTTCTGGTACCGAAGCGACATCACCGACCCGCCGGTCGGTCCGCGGAAGGTGCGCTGGCCCGGCAGCCCGAACCAGGACGGCTCGTTCCACCATGCGTTCCCGTCGTGGGAGGCTTTCTGGGCCGCCGACCCCGGCCGCTTCGACGCGCCGGTCCCGGCCCCGGCCGCCGTCGGCGATTGGCTGCGCACCCTGCGCCAGGGCGCTGAAGCACCGCGGGTGAGCCCGACCGGTCGCGCGCCCGCGGAGTCGTGATGTCTGGTCGTGCAATGGGTTTCGGATTCACCGACGAGCAGAATGAGCTGCGCCGCGTCGTGCGCTCTTTTCTCGAAAGCAAGGCCGACGAGGCACGCGTGCGCGGCCACATGGAAAACCCGGTGGGCTACGACCCGTCGCTGTGGGCGCAAATGTCCGACGAGCTGGGCCTGGTGGGGCTCGCAATCCCGGAAGAATTCGGCGGTCAGGGGTACACGTTTGTCGAACTCGGCGTCGTGACCGAGGAATTGGGGCGCGCCCTGGCTCCGTCGCCATACTTCGCGTCGGCGGTACTGGCGTCGAGCGCGCTGCTTGATTCGGGTGACTACGCGGCGCAACAACGATACCTGCCGGGCATCGCGTCCGGAGCGACCATCGCCAGCCTGGCCGTCACCGAGGAGTCGGGCCGCTGGGAAGCCGGTGCGATCCACACGCGGGCGCGAGAAACGGCACACGGCTGGGTGGTGGACGGAGCCAAAACCTATGTCCTCGATGGCTGCAGCGCCGATGTGCTGTTCGTGGCCGCCCAGGCCGACTCCGGATTGTCGTTGTTCGCCGTCGACCGGTTCGACAGCGTCGCCCGACGCGCGCTGTCCAGCCTGGACCAGACTCGAAAACAGGCCCGCATCGAATTCACCACAACGCCGGCCTCGCTCGTCGGTCGTTTGGGCGGCGCGGAGGAATTGTTGCGGTCGACCCTCGCGCTTGGCTGCGCCGCGCTGGCCGCCGAACAGGTCGGCGGCGCGCAACGCTGCCTCGAGATGGCCGTCGCCTACGCGAAGGCCCGCAAACAGTTCGGCAAGCCCATCGGCTCATTCCAGGCCATCCGGCACAAGTGCGCCGATGTATTCCTCGATATCGAATGTGCCCGCGGGGCAGCCTATTACGCGGTGCGGGCCGCGGCCCAACGCTCGCCAGAACTGCCGGCGGTGGCGTCGCTGGCCAAGGCGTGCAGTTCGGAGGCGTATGCGCGGGCCGCTGCCGCCAATATCCAGATTCACGGTGGGATCGGATTCACCTGGGAGCATCCGGCCCATCTGTACTTCAAGCGGGCTCAATCGTCAGGGCACCTGCTGGGCGACGCGTCCTATCACCGGGGGCTCCTCGCCGACGAGATCGGGCTCTGAGGGGGTCAGAAGTCCGTGCCCCCGTCGATGTTGACGGCCGCACCGGTCATGAAAGCTGCCCTGTCGCTGAGCAGGAAGGCGATCAGCTCGCCCGCTTCTTCGGGACGCCCGCCGCGGCGGAGGGCAACCCGCATGTTCCAGTCCGGGTTGCTCGCGAGGTGCGTATAGATCGCGTCCT
The DNA here is from genome assembly GCF_001667625.1 of Mycobacterium sp. E1715. Taxonomy (NCBI): domain Bacteria; kingdom Bacillati; phylum Actinomycetota; class Actinomycetes; order Mycobacteriales; family Mycobacteriaceae; genus Mycobacterium; species Mycobacterium sp. E1715. Next base: position 3,690 of record NZ_LZJJ01000046.1, on the reverse strand, counting down.
CCAGCGCCACCCCGTACTCTGCCGCCCGCCGGGCGCGGATGAAGTCGTTGACCTCGGTGTCGAACAGCCCCGGGCATACGGTGTTGACCCTGATGCCCTCGGGGCCATGCGTTTTCGCCAGGATCTTTGACAAGGTCAACACGGCCGCCTTGAGCGCGTTGTACGGCGGAATCAGGATCTTCGGCGCCCGAACGGAATACGCGGCCGTCGTGACGATGGTTCCACCGCCATTGCGTTGCAGGTGCGGGATGACCGCGCGGCAGGAGCGCACGGTTCCCATCAAAATCAACTGGTAATACCAGTCCCACGACTCGTCGCCGTGTTCGAGGAACGGCCCCTGTTGATTCATCGGTCCCGCGGTGACGGCCAGGCCGCGCAGCGGCCCCAGGCTCGCCGCCGCCTCGTCGACAGCGCGATCCACCCCGTCGCCCGGGGCGGCCGCGTCGACGGCGATTCCGACCGCCCGCACTCCGTAGTCTGCGGTCAATTGCTCGGCCCGCGCTCGAGCACGCTCCCCGTTACGAGCCAGCAGCGCCACGTTGGCACCGTCGGCCGCGAGCTGCCGCGCGGCGGCGAACCCGATACCAGTCGTCCCGCCGACGAGAACGAAATTGCGTCCCCCCAGGCCAAGCTCCACGCGCTGCCCTCGTTTCTGGCGTCACCGCCGACGTCAGCCATACTAGACAGCAGTACGATGTGTGTCGCAATGACTACTATCCGGGCCCAGTTCAGTGACGAATTGGCCCATCAACGGAACACAACGCCGAAATTTGTCGCGTAGCATAGGGCGACATGTCGACGAAACCCGCCCCTGCCGATCTGGAATCGGACGGGGAATTCGATCGCCGAGACCAGATCCTCGAGGCGGCGAACGAATGCTTCACCCAGCTCGGCATCCAGCGCACCAGCGTGCAGGACGTCGCGCGAAAAGCCAACGTGTCGCGGGGCACGGTGTACCGGTACTTCGAAGACCGCAACGTGCTCATCCACGCCGCAATCGAATTCGGTGCGCAGCGGTTTTATCGGGAGGTCGCTTCCGCCATGTCCAAGAAGAACACGCTGGCTGAGCAGGTCGGCGCGATGGCGGAAACCCACGCCAGAATCCTGCTCGACCATCGCACACGGAACCGTTTGATGGCCGACGATGCCGAGCTGATGCGGCACATGATCTCCGATGGTGACACCGCGGTCCGGCGATCCACGCAGTTTCTCGAACCCTACGTGCGGGCCGCCCAGAAACGCGGCGAGGTGGGCACCGGCGTCGACGTGAGTGCGGCCAGCGAATGGCTGGCGAGAATCATCTATTCCTTTTCGACTGTCAACCAAGGTCTGACCTTCGATATGACCAAGCCGGCCACGGTCCGCCGCTACGTCGAGAAATTCGCGATCAACGGCCTGCGCTGACGCGGTCGCGAATTTCACCTGCCCATCACATAGCCGTGCGGCTGTCGCGGCCCATCGCCGCGGGCTCGGTCGCGAACTCACGCACCATCGCCTGGATCGTGTACGACGCGGCGAGCCGTCCATCTCGGGCAAACACCCGGCCGTCGCCCTGCACAAGCCCCCGTCCCGACCAGAAGGCGTGGTTGGTGTACAGCAGCCAGTCGGTAACATCCACGTCGTCGTGAAACGCGATGGTGGCTTTCATGATTCCGGTCGACAAGGTGGCATGCGCGCGGGCTTCGCCCAAACCCGGATGCGGCAACATACCCGCGGCGATAGTCCAATGCGTCGTCGACTGGGCCAGCAACGCCGTCTGCAGGTAAGGGGTCGGCGGCGCATCGCGGAATCGCACCCACACGTTGATGATCGGCGGGCCCACCCGATCGGGATCCGGATCGTAAGCCCCATCGACCACCCGGATCTCGCGGCCGGTCATCCCGAAGCCAGGAAACGACACCGCCTCGTCGGGCCCCGGAACGGCCGGCATGGCCTCGACGTGCCGCATGACGTCGCCGGCTCCGGAGTCCGCAAGCACCAAGCCCGCACTACGCAGCACCCCGCCCTGGCTGATGCGTATTTCGGCCGATGAAAACGATCTGCCCCTGCGAAGCACATCGACGGACAGGTCCACGGGCGCGTCGAATGAAGCCGCTTTGGCGAAGATCATCGATGCCGACGTGATTCGTTGCCCGGGAAGCGCTTTCGACGCCGCGACGATCGCCTCGCCGAGCAGCTGGCCACCCTCGACGACATTGCGACGCGTCGGCCCGTGCGCTGGCCCGACGAACCCGCTTTCGGATACCTGCTGCACGTCGATGATTCTGCACAGCTCGTCGGCGTCTCCCCATAGCGGGAACGTCGCAGGGATCTTTGAGCCGTCCGGCCACTCTTCGACGACGACCACCCGCAGCGGGTCGTCGTAGAAACAGACGTGTCCCGCAATCGCTGCGACCTCTGGCAACGGGGTGCGGTAGGCCCACACGACGTTCTCGACGCCGGAATCCGCCCCGTCAAGGCTCCAGTAACTCGCCCGGCCCTTGAAAGGGCAGACGGTGCTGTGATCCGACGGGCGGAACAACTCCCACCGCACGTCGGATTCGGGAAAGTACAAGCGGTCCTCGTGGTCGGTCTCGGTCACCACGAGGCACCGGTCGCTCTGGGCAACGAGCACGTCACCAAACCACACCTGACCCCGGTATGGACACGGGGTCGCCTCGATCCGGTAATCGGGGTAATCGGGCCACGCCGACTCGACTTGCGTTGGCATCACTACCCTCTCGTCGCCGGCCTCATACCGTCACGGCGCGACGCGGCGACGACGGTGGACGAATTACGAGCTGCTCGAGGCCGACGGCGGGAAAGTTCAAAGCGCTGGCGAACGTTCCCGCCAGCATGTCGGCGACGTCGGCGGGCGACATCAATGTCTCTTGCAAGAGGCCGCGCGCCACCCAATCTTGCACGACCACGCCGAGCAGCCCGGGGTCGAACGCCGCGGTGAACTCCGTCGGAACGGTGCCACCCACGGTGACACAGCAGTAGCGAAAGCCGGGATGCTCAGTGCGCCAGGCATTCAGGCTTTCTGATAGCGCGGCCTTGCTGGAGGAATAGGCGCCCAACGCGGTCCGTGGCTGGCCGACGGTTTCGGAGGACAGGGCGCTGACGATCGCGGCGGGCGCGAGCACCGGCAGGCAGCACTTGATGACTTGATGCACACCGACGACATTGGTCTGCATCACGTCCGTCCAATCGTCGACGGAAGTGTCGGCGAACATTCTCAAGGGCGCGTACCCCACCGAGATGAACAGCAGGTCGATTTCACCAAGGCTCGCTCGGGCCATATCGGCGAGCCGCGCGCAATCGTCAGGGTTACGCACATCCGCGCTGATGGCCGCGCCGCAGCCGGCATCGGCGGCGACCTCGTCGAGACGGTCTCGTCGGCGCGCCGCGATGAGCAGGTCGGCGCCCTCCTTGCCGGCACGGACGGCGAACGCCCGCCCGATCCCGGCCGATGCGCCCACCACCACGACCCGCTTGCCGGCCAATGTCCGTTCGCCCATGCGCTGACCACCGATCGAGAATCCAGTGTCGAAAGCCATTCGACATCGGAGAACAATAGTACATCTATTGTTTAGTTGAGCGACGCCGCTCAGTCCTTCAGCGAAGCCCGTTGATGGCGAACGTTTCCACGTAGCGCCGGACAGTGTCCGGCTTGGACATGTCGAACGTCTGGGCCTCGTTGACGGTCGA
>NZ_LZJJ01000045.1:0-1791 GCF_001667625.1 Mycobacterium sp. E1715 | reverse complement strand
GCGGCCCCGGCGGCACCCCCAACGCCCACGACGACGCGGAATACGACGCCGCGGTGCTGGCCCGCCTCGACGATGTGCACGCACGCGTGCAGCCGATCATCGCGACGGCCGCGGCGCAGCTGCCCCGGCTGAACGCCTACGGCACGAAACTTGCTGCGGCACTGGGCAAGGTGCGGGACGGGGACACCGCCTGGCTGACCAGACCGCTCATCGACTCCTACCACACCGTGTGGTTCGAGCTGCACGAGGAGCTGATCTCCGCGGTCGGCCTGACCCGCGAGGAAGCCGCGCGGTCCGGCGACGCGCAGTGATCACAGCGCCGCGTCGAGCAACTCCAGATACGCGTCGATGTCGGGAACGGCCGTCTCGGCCGCGTGCACGCTGATCGCGATGGTGTCGCCGATGCCGTGCACGCCGTGCGTCAGCCCCATCGCCGGTGACAGCGCCGGGTAGCCGGCCGTCAAGACCACCCCGGCGCCGCCGAAGCTCAGGTCGGCCGCCCCGCGGTTGACGCTGGAGACGACGGTGTTGCCCGACACCTGCGTCGGACGAATGTCGGGGTCGAATTGGGCTACGCCCCAACGTAATAGGGGCGCGGGCACCGCGGCGAAAGCCCGGTCGGCGTAGCGCGTCGCCGGGTGCGCGAAGCGGCGCCGGCCATCGGCCAGCTCCGTCGCGATTCGCTCGGCGCGGGCCTCGAGCCCCAGCCTCGGATGCAGGCCCACCACGACATTCCCGAAGTGATTGTGCGCGTGCGCCACACCGGGTTTGGCCATCGGAACTTCGGCGCCCAACGTATCGGCGGCATCGCCCAAAAGGTTGGACAGCGCCGTGGAGATCGCCGACAGCGCGCCCACGGTGACGGTGGGACCGCGCAAGTCTCTGCGGTGCCGCACCAGCGTGCGCACCGAGCGGACCGCACCGGGGCGCGCATTCGTCGGCAGCGGGGGCCGCGGACCGGGCCGGGCGGCCAGCAGCCCGGCGCGGGTCTCAGCCGCCAACCGACCGTGCGCCCGAGCCGCCTGGGCGGCTCGCCACGGCAGGAACCCGGCCCGCAGGCGTCGCACCCGAGGCACCGGATCCGGCCTGCCGAACAGCCAGCCCGCCATGGCCGCTGCCCGCGCCCCGTCCGCCAGCGCGTGCGGGACCTGTAATACCGCCACGGAGCCCGCCCCGGTCACGCCCGGGACGCCCAGCACCGGGGTGAAGACGTGCAGCCGCCACGGGGCCCGGCGCACGTCGAGTTGCTCACCGGCCAGGCCGACGATCGCCGCGAGGCAGCCGGCCCAGGTCTGGTCGTCGAGGTGGTGGCGGACCACCCACTCTGGGGTGACGGCCGTCGGCACCCACTGCGGGTAGGTCAGCGGGCTGCCGTCCCGGACCCGCAGCGTCAGCGCCGGCTCGGCGCGGGCCCTCCTGCGCACCTGCTCAACGGCCGCCGGGTAATCCGCGGGCTCGCCGTCGAACGCGTACAGCAGGAACTCGTCGCTGGGGATCTTGGCCGACATCCAATAGAACTGCGCATCGACGGCGGCCATCCGCTGCGCGGCCATTCAGCCGGGTGAGCCGATGAACCCGAGCACCAGGTCGGCGACCTTGTCCGGCTGTTCGAGCTGCAGGAAGTGCCCCGCGTGTTCGACGATGGCCACCTCGCTGCCCGGCGGCAACACCTTCTCCGCCCAGCGGGCGAAAGCCGGTGTCATGCAGCCGTCGTCGCGACCATGCAGGTACAGGCACGGCCATACGGGCCCTTCGGTCCACAGCTCGTTCAGCTCGGCATACCGCGCGGGC
>NZ_LZJJ01000044.1:0-10121 GCF_001667625.1 Mycobacterium sp. E1715 | reverse complement strand
CTGCTGTTCTTCGAGAAGGCCGCGGTGATCCCGTTCGTCGCGTTCGCGGTGACCGCGCTGCTGCGCCACGTGCAGGGGGATCGGGCGGCGCTGCTCACGGTGTGGCGGGCCGGGCTGCGGTTGTGGATCCCGACGCTGTCTTTGACCGCGGGCTGGATCGCGCTGTACCTGGCTGTGGTGAACCAGCGGCGCTGGAGTTCGGACCTGGCGATGACCTCCGAGCTGCTGGCGCGATCGATCACCCACGGCATCGTGCCGGGGCTGGCCGGCGGGCCCTGGCATTGGGACCGCTGGGCACCCGCCTCGCCGTGGGCGACGCCCCCGCCGTCGGTGATGGCGCTCGGCTGGCTGGTGCTGGCGGGCACCCTCGCGGTGTCATTGCTGCGCAAGCAGCGCATCGGGCCGGTGTGGGTGACCGCCGCCGGCTACGCGGTCGCCTGCCAGGTGCCGATCTACCTGATGCGCTCGTCGAAGCAGACCGCACTCGAACTCGCCCAAACCCTGCGGTATTTCCCGGATCTCGTGTTTGTGCTCGCGCTGCTGGCCGCAGTCGCGTTGTGCGCGCCGAACCGGCCCGCCGCGCCGCGCTGGCTCGATGCCTCGCCCAGGCGCGCGGCGGTGACGCTGGGCCTGGCGGTGTTGTTCGTGGCCAGCAGCCTGTATTCGACGGCGACGTTTTTGACCAGCTGGCGCGACAACCCGGCCCAGCCCTATCTGCGGAACGCTCGGGCCGACCTGGCCGCGGCACACGCCGCCTCGACCGCCCCGCTGCTCGACCAGGAGGTCGATCCGCTGGTGCTGCAGCGGGTGGCGGCACCGGAGAACCTGGCCAGCCACCTGTTCGCCCTGCTCCGGGATAGGCCCGAATTCGCTTCGGCGACAACGCAATTGCGGATGCTGGACAGCTCGGGCCGACTGGTCAAGGCGCGGGTGACCTGGGTGCGGACGATCGTTCCGGGACCCATGCCGCAGTGCGGGTATTTCGCGCAGCCGGACAAGCCCGCGCGCCTGGTTCTCGACGGACCGCTGTTGCCGGCCGACTGGAGCGTCGAGCTCAACTACCTGGCCAACAGCGAGGGAACCATGACGCTGGCGCTGACGCAGGGACCGGAAGCCAAGGTGCCCGTGCACCCGGGCCTCAACCGCGTCTTCGCCCGCCTGCCGGGCGCCGGGGATGCGATCACCGTGCGCGCCAACACCACCGCGCTGGCGTTGTGCGTCGCGTCGGGCCCGGTGGGTTTCCTCGCGCCGGCCTAACGCGCGTCACGTCTGAGCTCAGCGAACGTCTGAGCGCGTCCGGTCACGGCTTTCACGGAGGCGACGGCGCCATCGGCGACGCGGGCGATCCCGGCGGCGTGCAACGAGGCCGGCTTTCCGACGAATGGTTCGGAGCCGGCACCCAGGCCACCCCGGTAGGCGCCGTGGATCGTGACATGGAACGGAACGTCGTCGCCCGCGGAGAACAAGTCGTTGACCACGACGCCGCGCGGATCGAGCACCGCTTGGTGGGTGGCGCCGATGCGTTCGTCGTCGATCTCGTGGACGTCGGCGTCGGCGAGATCTCCCCTTTCCAGCCACGCGCGCACGATTGCTTCGGCGTCGGGGTCGGCGGGCACCGCCTCGGTCGACATCCATGGATCGATGTGCGGCGGGATCAGCGGATGCGCTTGGCCGCCGGCGATTTGGGCCCGCATCGCGAAGTAGTCCTGCTCAACGTAGTTTTCCGTCAAACGAGTGCCGTTCCACTTGTACAGTCCGACGCCGCGCCAGCAGGTGAGAGCGCGCTTCTGTCCCGCCGGCATGGCCGCGTGCTCACTGAAGTGCATGCACAGGCGATCGCCGTTGAGCACGAACTCGTGCACGACGATGCCCAGACCCGGTGCGGCGTCGAAGATTTGGCGAACGGCGTCGGCATAGGTGGTCGACCGGACGAGCGCCAGGCCGTTGATGTGCACGACGTAGTCGGGCTCCATGATCTCCGCGCAGACCGATTGGTCGTGCGAGTTCGTATAGTCGATGCAGTAGCGGCGCATCAGCGCGACGAAGGGATGCACCTCACTCGTCCGGGCCGAGAAGCTGTGATACACAAAGAGATTCGGGGACGCGCTCGATGCCGATGGCCCGGTCGATGGCTTCGTGCAGATAATAGATCCGCCGCTCGTGGTAGCCGAGCCGCAGCGACTCGAGGGCTCCTGCGTTCAGCGACCGCTGGGCGCCGGGCAGGACGCCGAGGTCCTCGAAGAGCACCTGGGACAAGACCGCGATGAAGGCGTCGTGGGTCTCCCGGTTGCCCTCCGCAGCGAGCGACGAACACCAGTGGACGCGGTACGTCGACGTGGCCGGGCCGGTCGGCCAATTCGTGATCAAGAAGACGAACCCGGCGCCGTTGAACACGATGCTCAGGTTCGGGAAGACGTGGTAGGAGAACGTGCCCTGGAATGGCAGATCACCGAGGCCGGGAAATACGCACGGGAACGGTGAGAGCGATTCGCCGTCGATGCCGTCGCGATACGAGACGAGCATCCGGGAATGGCCGTTGCGCAGCAGCTGTATGCCGGTCGCCGACTGCTGAAGTGCGCGCGCGGCCGTGGCGCGGTGCACGTAGTTGACATGGTAGGTCTCGAGATTGGCGTCGACGGGCAGCTTCCAGTTGACCGGGACGTCGCGCACCGTGCGATCCACCAGGTGCAGCCGCCCGTCGAGCTCGGCGAAGTCGCTCAGCTCCTCGCCGACCGGCCCGAGAAACGCGGACAACGGCTGCGCATCGCGGTCGAGGTTGACGAACACGAGGGGTCCCCACGACTCGCACCGGACCTCGGCCAGGCCGTGGCACGTAGGGTCCAGGCCGGAGAAGTTGGACGCCTCGGGGTAGCCGACAAGTTTCCCCTCGAGCGAGTACGTCCACGCGTGGAACGGGCACGTGAGCCTGCGGCCGACGTTGCCCCGCGACTCTTCGACGAGCGCGGCCCCCCGGTGCCGGCAGGTGTTGTAGAAGGCGCGAACGACGTTGTCCCGGCCGCGGATCAGCATGACCGGCTTGTCGAGCTGCTCGAGCAGGAGGTAGTCGCCGGGGTTGCGCAGCTGATCGGCGTGGGCGACGAACAACCACGAGCGCGAAAAGACCGCGGCGGCTTCGAGCTTGGCGAAATCGGCGTCGAAATACCGCCCGGCGGGCACGGGCGGGAGCACCGGGAAGTCCGGCGGATACACCCGCCGATCCGCCTCGGCTTGCGCGTGCCGCTTTACCCCGTCCATCACCCGCGAGCCCATCGCCACCATCCGATTATATGAATGGTCGTTCATTTATCAAGACATGCTGCCTTCTGCCCGCAAGAATGGCGAGCATGCCGAACAAGCAGAAGGCGCCCGCGCGTCGCCCGCGGGGCCGCCCGCCGAACTCGGACGGGCAGTTGACCGCGCAGCGACTCCTTGACGCCGCGGCGACGGTATGCGTCGAAAGGGGTTTTGAGGGGAGCACGCTGCCACGGATCGCGGAGCGGGCGGGCGTCTCACCGACCGCCGTGTACAACCACTTTCACAGCCGGGAGGAATTGCTGTACGCGGCGGCGGTGCGTGCCCTCGACCAGATCACCGCGGCCGCGCTGCGGGCGGGACGCGGTGCCGGGACCCTGCAAGCGATCGCGATGGCCTACCTGCGGCCGGAGATGACACAGAACCGCCGGCTGATCGCCGAGCTGCACCTGGCCAGCCGGCGCGACGAGCGGTTGGCGTCCCTGATCGCGCAGTGGCATCGGGATTACGCGGACCGCTTCGTCGGAACCCTGGGGGCTGATCCAAACCCGCAAGCCACGACGAAAGTCGTGTTTCTGCTGCTCCTCGGGCTTTGTCACTTCGATGACCTGTCGGCGATCAGGGCGTCGCGCGCCGCGGTTAGCGAGCGGGTGGAGCGCCTGATCGAGGTGCTGCTACCGGATGGAGCCACCTAGGAGAATCGAACTCCTGACCTGCTCATTACGAGTGAGCCGCTCTACCGACTGAGCTAAGGTGGCGTGCCCTTCAGGGCGGCACGAGTCTACGGCAGCGGGGCGGGCACCCCCAAGTTAGTCGCGCAGTTCCTGGCCGAAGGTGGCCACCATCGCGTCGACGGCGAACTTGGGCTTGACGTTGATCGCCAACGCTTCGCGGCACTCCAGGACCGCTTCGATGCAGCGCAGCAGCCGCTGCGGCGAGGAGTGCGCGGCCAGCGCCGACACCCGGTCGGCCATGTCCGGATGGTTGTGCCGCACCGACCCGGCACCGGCCGAGACCATCAGCGCATCGCGGAAATAAGTGGCCAGGTCGATCAGCGCCCGGTCGAGCGCGTCGCGCGAGGCCCGGGTCTGACGCGACTTCTGCCGCCGCTCGAGGTCCTTCATCGCGCCCGTGGCGCCGCGCATCGCCCCGGCGGTGCCCTTGCCGGTGCCGCCGGCGCCCAGGGCCGTCCGCAGCTCCTCGGTCTCGGCCTCGGCGCGGTCCGCGGTGAGCACCACCGCCTCGGCCTCCGCCGCGGCGACCAGCTCCTCGGCGGCGGCGTAGGCCCGCGACGGGGTCGCGGCGTCGCGCACCAGCGCCAGCGCCCGTTCCCGGCGCTCGCGGGCCTCGGGATCGGTGGCCAGCCGCCGCGCCCGGCCCACGTGGCCGCCGCTGACCGACGCCGCCCAGTCCGCGGTCTCGGGGCTCAGGCCGTCGCTGTCGACCAGCACGCGGGCGATCGCCTCGGTCGGCGGGGTGACCAGCGCGACGTGCCTGCACCGGGAACGCAGCGTGATGGCGATGTCCTCCGGATCCACCGACGGCGCGCACAACAGGAACACCGTCGACGGCGGCGGCTCCTCGACGACCTTGAGCAGCGCGTTGGCGGCGCCCTCGGTGAGCCGGTCGGCGTCCTCGATCACCACGATCTGCCGGTGCCCGGTCGCCGGACGCCGCGACGCGATCTGCACGATGGCCCGCATGTCGTCCACCCCGATCGACAGCCCCTCCGGGACCACCCGGCGGACGTCGGCGTGGGTGCCCGCCATGGTCGTGGTGCAGGCCCGGCACTGACCGCACCCCGGTTCCCCGTCGGAGGTGCACTGCAACGCGGCGGCGAAGCACAGCGCCGCGACCGAGCGCCCCGACCCGGGAGGACCCGTGATCAGCCACGCATGTGTCATAGTCCCGTCGCCCGCGCCGCTGTGAACCAAGTCACCGCGGGCCGCCCTGGCGGCGGCGAGCAGCTCGGCCGTCACCACGTCCTGGCCTACCAGCCGCGTAAACACCCCGGACATCACCGGTAACAGTAGCCACCACCGCCGACATATACCGATCGGCCACCGTATCGCGACGATCCCGTTACATTTGGCCTCTTTTCGGCCCACGCGGGGACGCGTCGAGATCGTTGTAAGTTTCCGACAAGTCCCTGCTGACCGATACGGTGGGATCGTGGCAACACCGGCAGCACTGCCCGGGCGGATCAGCGGATTCGTCCGGTGGGTGGTGCGCACGCCGTGGCCGCTGTTCTCGCTGAGCATGCTGCAGGCCGACATCATCGGCGCCCTCTTCGTACTCGGCTTCCTGCGTTACGCGCTGCCGCCCGAGGACCGCATCCAGCTGCAAGATCTCCCGGTGCTGAACCTGGCGGTCTTCGGCACCGCGCTGGTGTTGCTGTTCCTGGCCGGCTGGATGGTGAACCTGAAGCTGCTGATGCCGGTCTTCCGCTGGCAGCGCCGTGACAACCTGCTGGCCGAGGCCGACCCGGCCGCCACCGAGCTGGCCCGTAGCCGCGCCCTGCGAATGCCCTTCTACCGCACGCTGATCAGCATGGTCGCCTGGTGCATCGGCGGGGTGGTGTTCATCATCGCCAGCTGGTCGGTGGCCCGGTTCGCGGCGCCCGTCGTGGCCGTCGCCACCGGGCTCGGCGCGGCGGCGACGGCCATCATCGGCTACCTGCAGTCCGAGCGGGTGCTGCGGCCGGTCGCCGTGGCGGCCCTGCGCAGCGGCGTCCCCGAGAACGTCCAGGCGCCGGGCGTCATCCTGCGGCAGATCCTGACCTGGATGCTGTCGACCGCCGTCCCGGTGCTGGCCATCGTGCTGGCGGTGATGGCGGACAAGGCGTCCCTGCTGCACGCCACCCCCGAGAAGCTGTTCACGCCGATCCTCCTGCTGGCGCTGGCGGCGCTGGGCATCGGCTTCGTCAGCACCCTGCTGGTCGCCATGTCCATCGCCGACCCGCTGCGCCAGCTGCGGTGGGCGCTGTCGGAGGTGCAGCGCGGAAACTACAACGCGCACATGCAGATCTACGACGCCAGCGAACTCGGCCTGCTGCAGGCCGGCTTCAACGACATGGTGCGCGACCTGTCCGAGCGGCAGCGGCTGCGCGACCTGTTCGGCCGCTATGTCGGCGAAGACGTGGCCCGCCGGGCGCTGGAGCGCGGCACCGAGCTGGGCGGCCAGGAGCGCCACGTGGCGGTCCTGTTCGTCGACCTGGTCGGCTCCACCAAGCTCGCCGCGACCCGACCGCCCGCCGAGGTGGTCCACCTGCTCAACGAGTTCTTCCGGGTGGTGGTCGAAACCGTCGGCCGGCACGGCGGTTTCGTCAACAAGTTCCAGGGCGACGCCGCGCTGGCCATCTTCGGGGCGCCGATCGAGCATCCCGACGCGTCCGGTGGCGCGCTGGCCGCGGCCCGCGAGCTGCACGACGAGCTCCTCCCGGTGATCGGTTCGGCGGAATTCGGGATCGGGGTGTCGGCGGGCAGGGCGATCGCCGGGCACATCGGCGCGCAGGCCCGCTTCGAGTACACGGTGATCGGCGACCCGGTCAACGAGGCCGCCCGGCTGACCGAGCTGGCCAAGCTGGAGTCCGGCCACGTGCTGGCGTCGGCGATCGCGGTCAGCGGCGCGCTCGACGCCGAGGCCTTGTGCTGGGACGTCGGCGAGGTGGTCGAGCTGCGCGGCCGCACCGCCCCCACCCAGCTGGCCCGGCCGGTGAAGCTCGCCGGATCCACGGACTCCCAGCCCGTGCGGTCCGCCGAGGAGCTGCACAGCGAGTCGATCGGCCCCGGCTACTAGGGCCTAGGTGCGCTTGGCGGCCTTCTTGGCCGGCGCTTTCTTGCGGGCGGCCTTCTTCGCGGGCCGCTTCACCGGACCGCGCGCCCGCCGGTCGGCCAGCAGTTCGGCGGCGCGCTCGTCGGTGATCGACAGGACGTCGTCGCCCTTGCGCAGGCTCGCGTTGGTCTCGCCGTCGGTGACGTAGGGCCCGAACCGGCCGTCCTTGATCACCATCGGCTTGCCGGTCGCCGGGTCGGCGCCCAGCTCCCGCAACGGCGGCGCGGCCGCCCCCTGCCTACCGCGGCGTTTGGGCTCGGCGTAGATCTTCAGCGCCTCGTCCAGCGTGATCTCGAAGATCTGCTCCTCGGTCGCCAGAGAACGAGAATCGGTGCCGCGCTTCAGGTATGGGCCGTAGCGACCGTTCTGCGCGGTGATCTCCTCACCGGTCTGCGGGTCGACTCCGACCACCCGGGGCAGCGACAGCAGCTTCAGCGCGTCCTCGAGCGTGACGCTCTGCAGGTCCATGCTGCGCAATAGCGAGCCGGTGCGGGGCTTGGGCCCGGTGGGCTTCTTCCCCTTCTTCGCCGGGGCGCCACCCTCCTCGTCGGGCGGCGGCGGCAGTACCTCGGTCACGTACGGCCCGTACCGGCCGTCCTTGGCGACGATCTCGTGACCCGTTTCCGGGTCGACGCCCAACGTGCGCCCCTCTTGCGGCGTGGCGAACAGCTGCTCGGCCACCTCCAGCGTCAGCTCGTCGGGCGTCAGCGAGTCGTTGAGGTTGGCCCGCTGCGGCGTCGGTTCACCGTCGTCGCCGGTCACCATGCGTTCCAGGTAGGGCCCGTTCTTGCCCACCCGGACGTACACGGGGCGACCCTGCTCATCGTCAAAGAGCTTGATGGAGTTGACTTCTCGGGCGTCGATCCCTTCGAGGTTGACGCCGACGAGTTTCTTGAGACCACCGGAGCGCGCCACCGAATCGGCCACGCCATGGTCACCGCCGAAGTAGAAACGGTTCAGCCAGTCCGTGCGCCGCTCCTGCCCGGAGGCGATCGCGTCGAGTTCGTCCTCCATCGCGGCGGTGAAGCCGTAATCGACGAGCCGGCCGAAATGCTGTTCCAGCAAACCGGTTACGGCGAATGCGACCCAGGAGGGCACCAGGGCGCTGCCCTTCTTGTGCACGTAGCCGCGGTCCTGGATGGTCTTGATGATCGACGAGTACGTCGACGGCCGGCCGATGCCCAGCTCCTCGAGCGCCTTCACCAGCGACGCCTCGGTGTAGCGTGCCGGCGGGTTGGTGGCGTGGCCGTCCGGGGTGAGCTCGATGGCGTCCAGCCGCTGGCCCTGCGTCAGCTGCGGCAGCCGGCTCTCGGCGTCGTCGGCCTCGCCGCCGGCCAATTCGTCGACGGTCTCCACGTACGCCTTCAGAAAGCCGGCGAACGTGATGGTGCGCCCGCTGGCCGAGAACACGACCTGGCGGCCGCCGGATTCACCGTTGATCCGCAGGCTCAACGTCGTCCCGCGCGCGTCGGCCATCTGCGAGGCCACGGTGCGCTGCCAGATCAGCTCGTAGAGCCGAAATTCGTCGCCGTCGAGCTCGCGGCGCACCGCGTCCGGGGTGGCGAACGCCTCGCCGGCGGGCCGGATGGCCTCGTGCGCCTCCTGGGCGTTCTTCACCTTGCGGGTGTACTGCCGCGGCGACGGCGAGACGTATTCCTCGCCGTAGAGCTGACGCGCCTGGGTGCGCGCGGCGTTGATCGCCGACTGCGACAGCGTGGTCGAGTCGGTACGCATATAGGTGATGTAGCCGTTCTCGTAGAGCCGCTGGGCGATGCTCATGGTGCGCTCCGACGAGAACCGCAGCTTGCGGCCCGCCTCCTGCTGCAGCGTCGACGTCATGAACGGCGCGTAGGGCCGCCGGGTGTACGGCTTCTCCTCCACCGAGGCGACCGCCAGTTGGGCGCCGCGCAGCCCGGCGGCCAGCTCGGTCGCCTGGGTCTCGTTGAGAACGGTGACCTCGTCGGCCTTGCGCAGCTGGCCCAGCGAGTCGAAATCGCGGCCGGTGGCCACGCGCAGGCCGTCAACGCCTGCCAGCCGGGCGGAGAAGGTGGGCGGTGACGCCTGCGGGTCGGACACGCTGGCGTCCAGCTGGGCCACGATGTCCCAGTAGGAGGCGCTGCGGAACGCCATCCGATCGCGTTCCCGCTGCACGATGATGCGGGTGGCCACCGACTGGACCCGGCCCGCCGACAGCTTCGGCGCCACCTTCTTCCACAGCACCGGGCTGACCTCGTAGCCGTAGAGCCGGTCCAGGATGCGGCGGGTTTCCTGCGCATCGACCAGGTCGATGTCCAGGTCACGGGGGTTTTCGGCGGCCTCCAGGATGGCGGGCTCGGTGATCTCGTGGAACACCATCCGCTTGACCGGGATGTTCGGCTTCAGGGTTTCCAGCAGGTGCCAGGCGATCGCCTCGCCCTCGCGGTCACCGTCCGTGGCCAGATAGAGCTCGTCGACGCCCTTGAGCAGGCCCTTCAGCTCGCTGACGGTGCTCTTCTTCTCGGGGCTGATGATGTAGAGCGGTTCGAAGTCGTGGTCGACGTTGACTCCGAGCCTCGCCCAGGGCTCCGACTTGTATTTCGCCGGCACGTCGGCCGCGGCGCGGGGCAGGTCGCGGATGTGGCCGCGGGAGGATTCCACTATGTAGTTGGAGCCCAGGTAGCCGGCCAGTTTGCGCGCCTTGGTCGGCGACTCGACAATGACGAGTCGCCTACGGCTCCCAGCCCGGCCGCTCTCGCGGTCCTTGAGATTCGGGTCGGCCAACTACGCTTACGCTCCATCCTTGATCTCGGCCCCCCTGCGAGGCCGCCCCGCAGAAGAATGACAGGCCAGCGCCAGAAATTCCGGGGAAATTCAGATACGCCAGCGTTCCTTCGCCTTCGGGCACCTGACAATTTCCCACCCTTGGGCGCGACTGCGCAAACCGACTGCCCGCAGGACAAATCTTTTTCCGCGGTTATACCCGCGGCCACACCGCTGACGCGTCAACGCCGTCTGGGGCTTCGCCCACGTTCTCTACCAGGCGTGATAGCCGACGA
>NZ_LZJJ01000043.1:0-21331 GCF_001667625.1 Mycobacterium sp. E1715 | reverse complement strand
AGGTGGGACGGGCGTTCTGCAGGTCCAGAGAGGGGAGGATGTTGAGACCTCAGGAATACGACGTGGTCCGCTTGTGCCGGCCGGTACCGGAGCACGACCTGCCGGTCGGTTCACGAGGGGGGTCGACATGGACTACACGACCGGCTCAGAAGGCGCCCGGCGCGCCTACGAAGTGGAATTTTGCGACGCCGACGGCATTACCCGAGCCTTGGTCACCGTCGCCGAAGATGACCTGGAAGTGGTGTGGCGGCCAGCTTCGGGTGGCTAGCAGCTCAAGGTTGGGCCGAAATATCGGATGCGTCGCCGCAGCAGTTGGCGGAGGTCAGTCACACGGAGTCAACCGCTTGACGCGTCCTCGGCGTGTCGGCGGGCGAGGCCACGGACCGCGGTTTCAACACGAGGCTCGCCAGGACCGCGACGACGCCGATGCCGACGCACACCCACAACGCCGACTGGTAACCCGCTTGGGTGCCGGCTCCGACAACCGTTCCCGCCCAAGCGAATCCCAGTGAGCCGCCGATGCCGTAGGAGGCGTTGGCGATCCCCGGCAGCGAACCCGGCTCGTCCGGGGGCGCTTGCAGGACGCCGAGCGCGCTCATCGGGGTGAGCGCGACCGCCAGCGCCACGCCGAACACCGCCATGAGGGCGACGACCGCCATCTTGTCGAACGTGAACACCGCAAGCGCGGCGGTGACGGCCACGGAACCGACCAGACCCGCGCGCAACACCGTCACGAAGCCGATCTGGGCGGCGAGCCGCCCGATCAAAGGGGCAGTGAGAAGTTGGGCCAGCGCGCCGGGAGTGATGAACAGCAGGGCCGTGAGCTGCCCGCTGGCGGCGAAGCCGACGCGGTCGTTCTCGGCGAGGGACGGCACGATGTAGCTGAGCACCACCATGAACGACCCGAAGACGAGAATGGTCACGACGATCAACGGCCACGAGTAGCGCGACCGCATCTGGTCGATGTGGATCAACGGTGTCGCGACTCGTTTCTCGACCACCACGAGCGCGACGCAGGCGGCGATGGACGCGGCAAGGCAGCCGAGCATGAGCGGCGCGGACCAGCCCAGATGTTCGCCGTTGGAGACATAGAGATTCAGCCCGGCGACCGTCAGCGCGATCAGGACGGCACCCGCCCAGTCCATTCGGCCCGTGTTCTTGCGGCCGCGTTCGTCTGCGGGGACGGCCAGCCGGCACAGCGCGACGGCGGCGATGCCGACCACCAACGTCAGGACGAAGATGGAGCGATAGCCGAAGCGGTCGACCAGGACACCGGCGAGCAGCGCGTCGACCCCGGCCACCCCCGCGTTGATCGCCGAGATGACACCGCAGCAGATGCCGAAGGCTTTGTCGCTCAGGTGTTCTCGCATGATGAGGAAGGCAAGGCCGTACGTGATGTTCGCGCATCCCTGCAACACCCGGCCCGCGACCACCACCTGTAGCGAGGTGCCCAGGATGCACAACAACGTGCCGATGCAGACGAGAGTGAGGATGCCGACCAGGACGCGCCTGCGGCCGATGAAGTCGCTCCATCGGATCAAGACCACGTTTGCGATCGCGCCGGCGAGATAGAAGTAGGCGGACATCGACGCGTATGCGTGCGGACCGAGATGGGTGTTGATGTCCCGGATCGCGGGGCCGAGCATGGTCGCGTTGAGCATGAACGACATCACCGACAATGCCAACGCGGCCACCATGACGGCGGTTCGCGAGGACGAAAGCTCCTTGCCCCCGTCGCCGTCAGCAGTTGTCACCGCCGAGCTTTCACCGACCACCGTCGGACCCCCTTCGCATGCCGCGCCATAGTCGACACATCGGTTAATTGTGTTGTCCCGCGGCCATCGTGGAATCCGATGCGGGCGTCTTTACGCGGGCGACGCTCAGCACGGCCAGGCCCGCGGGCAGCAGCAGCGCGGCGCTGACCGCGAGGATGACTTGGATGCCGTGACCCATGCCGACGCCGTGGTGCTGCAACATCTCCAGCGCGCTGCTGGAGACCGCCACCCCCACGCCCGCGAGAGTGACCAGGGACGTCAGCGTGACGCCCGCGGCTTCGCCGGCCCGCTCGGGCGCGACGACGGCCTGAGTCGCCACCGTGGTGAACGCGTAGACCAGGCCCATGGTGAAACCGCACGCGCTGAGCGCGGCGAGATACACCGCGAAGCTGTCGGCGGACGCCAGGACGCCGAGTGATACCGCCGCCGCGGTGCAACCGATGCCCATGACGGCGAAGGGCGCGTTGCGCGACGCCAGGCGTCCGGACACCGGACCACCGAGCGCCGCGCCGACCGATGGGCCCAGGAAAGCCAAGCCGGCCGTCAGCGGGTCGAGGCCCCGAACCTGTTGGAGATTCAGCGTGGCGAGAAATACGGTCACCACGTACGCGATGTTGGCGACCGTACCGGCGACGACCAGGACGGTAAAGCGGGGCTTGCGCAGCAGCGACAGGTCGATCAGGGGGAAGCGCACGCGCGTCTCGACCGCGACGAACCCGACCAACAAGGCAACGGAGCCAAGGAATACGCCGATCACCGGCGGCGACAACCACCCCCAGTTCGGCGCTCGGTCGAAGGCGAGGGTGAACAGCCCTATCCCAGTCGTGATCAGCGCCAGGCCAGCCAGATCCACCCGTCGCGGCACGCTGGTGTCGGAGGTCTCCGGGATGGTTCTCGCGCCGATGGCGATCGAGATCGCCGACAGTGGCACCAGCATCCAGAACACCGAGCGCCACCCGAGCGTCTGGGTCAGCAACCCGCCCACCAGGGGGCCGGCAGCGTTGCCCAGGCCGGCGATGCCATACGCCAGTCCGATTGCGCGACCAGACCTTTCGGCGGGCAACGTATTGGTCAGGACGCTCACGGACACCGGAAAGATCAGGGCGGCGCCGAGGCCTTGCACGGCCCGGAACGCGATAACGACTGGCGCCGATGGCGCGACCGCGCAGAACACCGACGCGATTGCGAACAACCCGATCCCGGCGAGCAGCGTGCGGCGGCGACCGAAGATATCGCCGATGCGGCCGGCGGGTGCCATGAACGCGCCCAGGGTCAGCATGTAGACACTGATCACCCACTGCAGATCGGTCGTGGTGCTGTGCAGGTCCGACGCCATGCGGGGCAACGCGAGGTTCATTGCGAAGTAATCGATCTGCACGCAGAACAGTGCCATCGAGATCGCCGCGATGATCCAGCGCGGGTGCCGCCCGTGCGCGCGGAGATTCACGGGCTTGACGATACGGCCGGTGACTCCTATCTATCCGCCGATTCGGCGGACTGCCGCGTACCGCGAGGCCATGTCGCTCGGGGCGGTCACAGCGCACACAAAGCATCGGCGACGCCTCGAGAAACTCCGTAATATCGCGTTATGAGGCTCGTCGCGAGCGTGCCGTCCGTTGTCATCGTCGCCGGCGCGATGGCGCTTGGGCCGGCGGCTGCTCCCCTCCCCATCTCGTCGGTGCCGCTGGCGTCGGCGGCGTGCCCCGACGCGGAGGTGGTCTTCGCGCGCGGCCGGGAGGAACCTCCCGGCGTCGGCGCGGTCGGCGACGCGCTCGTCAATTCGCTGCGCGCCAAGACGAATAAGTCGATCGGGGTGTACGGGGTGAACTATCCCGCCAACATCACCACCGGAGGCGGCGCCAACGACATCAGTGCCCACGTGCAAGCCATGGCCAGGGATTGCCCCAACACCCGGATCGTGCTTGGCGGCTATTCGCTGGGCGCCGAGGTGGTGGACCGCGCGTTGTGGGGCGGGCTGCCACCGGGGACCGACCGGCACGTCGCGGCGGTCGCGTTGTTCGGCAACGGCACCCACGGTGTCGGACCGGCGTTCGCGGGCAAGACAATCGACCAGTGCGCGGCCGGTGACCCCATCTGTGGCAGGGGAACGAGCTGGCCGGCGCACCTGCAGCCCTCCTACATCGGCTCCGGTCTGGTGGATCAGGCCGCGGGCTTCGTGGCGGGCAGGCTGTAGGCCCCCGGCTAGGGTCACCTGTGTGCGCAGGACCATCGACTGGGACGGCGACGCGGTCACGATCATCGACCAGACGGCGCTGCCGGCCGACTATCGCGTCCTGACGCTGCGCACCGTCGACGAGCTGATCGACGCGATCCGCCGGCTGGCCGTGCGCGGGGCGCCGGCGCTGGGCGCCGCGGGCGCCCTCGGCGTGGTGCTCGCGGCCCGCGAGGGCGGCGACGTGCGCGCCTCGGCCGAACGGATCGCGAAGGCGCGGCCGACCGCCGTCAACCTCAGCTGGGGGGTGGCGCGCGCGCTCGAGAAGCTCGACGCCGGCGCCGAATCTGTGCTCGCCGAGGCGCTGGAGATTCTCGACGAGGACGAACGCCTCAACCGCGTCGCCTCGGCACATGCCGCCGAAGTCGTTCTCGCCGTGTGTGATCGCCGTCCGCTGCGCCTGCTCAGCCACTGCAACGCCGGCCACCTCGCAACCGTCGCGTGGGGCAGCGCGCTCGGCGTCGTCTGGCACCTGCACGAACGCGGACTGGTCGAGTCGGTGCTCGTCGACGAGACGCGGCCGCTGTTGCAGGGTGCCCGGCTCACGGCGTGGGAGCTGGCGCGGGCGGGCGTGCCATACCGGGTGCAGACCGACGGTGCCGCGGCGGCGGCGATGGGGCGGGGCCTCGTCGACTGCGTGCTCGTCGGCGCGGACCGGATCGCGGCCAACGGGGACGTCGCCAACAAGATCGGCACCTACGGCCTGGCCATCGCGGCGCGCCATCACGACGTGCCGTTCGTCGTCGTCGCGCCGTCGTCCACGGTCGACAGTTCGCTCGCCACCGGCGCCGACATCGTCATCGAGGAACGCGCGCCCGACGAGGTCCGGACGTTCGGCGGCGCCGTCGTCACGCCGCCGGACGCCGACGTTTACAACCCCGCGTTCGACGTGACCCCGGCCGAACTGATCACCGCCGTCGTCACCGAGCACGGGCGTTACGCGCCGTAACCCCTCACGTCGTCGACAGCGGTTGGCGTTCGACGCTGCGCCCGAGGACTACCTTTGCCGTGATGACGCCCAACTTGACCATGCCCAGGTAGGTCGAGGGGTTGAACAGCGTCGGCCACACCGTGCGGATTCTGTGCTCGTTGATCGGCCGGTCCGTGAATCGGTCGCGCAGCCACCTCAGCGTCATGGGCGCCGACAGTGGATGCAACAGCAGATGCCCACAGAACCGGTCGCGGTGATAGGTGACCGACACGCCGTTGCGTTCATACTGAGCCACCAGTGCGTCGACATCGTCGACGCTGATGATTCCGTCATGCACCGCCTGTACGACCAGCACCGGAGGCTTGGGCCCCGACTTGCCGAGCTTGGTCTCGTCAAAGATGTGGCGCACTTCGGGCAAGTCCCACAGCTCGTCGGCCGTCATGTCGACGTAGGACCCGATGTCGACGTTGCGGAAGTGCCATACCGCCTGGGCAGTCGCCATCGTCTGCAACTCGTCGAGCAACGCCTTGCCCTCGTCGGTCGCGTGCTCATCGACGACCCTTTGCGCGCCGGGAAAGACTTGCGTCAATGCGGAAATCATCAGTGCGGCGAGACCGGCGAAGAAGCTGCCATTGAGGCGGCGCGCCACACTGCCCGGGTCGCCGACGGGCGAACCGAGAACGGCGCCAACGATATTGAGCTCCGGTGCATATCGCTCACACAATTCGGCCGCCCACGCCGACGCCAGTCCTCCCCCTGAATATCCCCACAGACCCACCGGTGCGGACGGCGACAATTCCAAGCGCCCGGACCGCATCGCGGCCCGCAACCCGTCCAGAATCCGATAGCCGGGCTCGACCGGAGCGCCCCACATGCCATGGCAGCCTTCGTGGTCGGGTACGCAAACCGCCCAGCCTTCGGCCAGCGCGGCCGTCACCAACAAATACTCGGCTTGGACGAACGCACCGATCGGTCCCGCGCCGCGCCGCATGGCGAACGAGGGAAAACAGCGCGACGCCACAGCGTCGATCGCGCATTGATAGGAGAGCACCGGATAAGCGACGTCTGACTCGCGCTGCGCCGGGACCAGCACTGTCGTCACGGCCACTTCCGGTTCTTCGTGCAGATTCGTGGTGCGGTACAGCAACTGAGTGGCTTTCACTCGTTGCCTGATGAGACCCAGAAATCCGATCTCCACGTCGCGCGAGCGCAACACCGTCCCCGGCTCTTCGTGCTCGTATCCCAGTGGCGCCCGGTAGAACGGGTCATCGTCGGGGGTGATCGGCCGTTCGCCGCGGCGCAGCGCGTCGTGCGGCGCGCTGCTGCTGACGCGCACTGGTGTGGCGGAAGAGTTGTCCATTGGCGTGGCGACTCCCTCGGCGTATCGCTGATGGCACGCATTCACGCGGCCCCGAGTTAGCCATTACCCGCGGTACCGGTTTGCCAACCACCGGCCATCCGAAATTCCCGCCGAATTACGGCGCGAGCTCGGTGGGCATCCAGTTTCCGAGAAACGCGCTGGCGCGGGCCGTCGCACCAGTCGGGCGGTTGCGGCCCCACCCACCGACGATCAGGCCTCCTCTGTACAGGAATGAGGGATCTTCGGCGGTTGGCGACTGTAGCGGCGTACCAGCGCCATGATTCCCGTGAGAAGAATGGTGAATAACGCTGCCGATGCGCCTGACTCGTACACGTCGGCAATCTGGATGGTTTTGCCGCCGCGGACCGCAACGCCGTCCGGCGGGTGGATCAGGGCGGCGAAGACCTGAGTGGCGGTGGAAAGCCAGAACAGGCACGGCAGCAGCCAATAGGGGCGGGTTCGGGTGGCGGGGCTCCCGGGGAATCGCGCCTCGACGAGCGCTACGAGCTGAAAGATCAGCCAGCCCGTCAGCAGCCAGCCGAGATAGTTGGTCAGCGGGACTCCCAGCGCGCCGGTCGGGTGGTGATAGGAGTACCAGTCGTGCGCCGTCGCACCGATGGGGTCGTTTACCAGGTCATAACCCCCAAGAATGAACGTCGCCACGATGGGCGTCGTAAAGCGTTCGGCGCCACCCACGGCCACATCGGGAGCGGGTCGCATGATCACCCGGGCCAGTGCCCAGGCCAGCCAGCCGAAAATGATCCAGCTGACGATGGCCACTGGGGGAACGCCCAGGGGCTTCGGACCGGGCAGGTGATGGGTGTAGGAGCCGAACGGGAAACCGGTCGCGACACCGATTGCCTCCATTGCGAACGCAACAACGCCGGCGATGGCGACGAATGCGGCCATGCCTCGTGCGAAGTAGCCCAGCCACGCATGGACGACGACAAACAGAACGAGAAAGCCCAATTGGGCGGCCCCGGCTTGCGCAGCCAGCGACGGACGCACCGCCATAACCAGCGCGGCGACCAGCGTGAGGAACAACAAGACCCAACACGATGCCCAGAGAATCTGCAACCGTGCCCCCGTTCGTCGAGACGATCGCGTCTGCGTAACGGCTGGCGCTCGCTGGGTGGTCTCTTCACTGGTCACCTTGCGCACCCTCCTAGCCGTGCTGTTCAGCGCCCGACGCACGCCGATTCTGGTTTGCTCACGCTATCGCCCGGAGTTGCGGATCTCAGCTATTCGGCGGCATGAGGCAGTGCCGATGCTCGCGGTATTTCAGTGACGAACTAAGGGAACCCGTCGGGGGACAACCGGCCTCGCCGGGGCGGGAACCGGGCTATATGCCATGGTCAAATGTGGAGCCGATGACGGGAATCGAACCCGCGTATTCAGCTTGGGAAGCTGGGTCAAGCCGTCTACACGGGTGCGATGAGGACTGCTGAAGGCTTTGACGTGGGGAATCCCAGCCATGTAAGTCCGTAGGCGTCCGCTCAAGTCGCACCGAGTTGTGTCACTGATGTGTCATCGAACGCCGCCGATGCCGGTTTGCTAGACGTCCCGGCCGGTGCTACTTAACGATGCCGCGACGTCCGACCTTTACGGATTCCTGGTGCAGGTGCAGGTGCAGCAGAGGCAGCTACGATCAGTTCTTGACCGGAGGCAGGTGTAACCACATCATTCGAATGAATATGACGGCCGTGCACGCCGGAGAATGACCAGCCAGCAGGTCATCTCCGTTTCCCCCAGTCGATCAAACCGCCAGTTGCTGAGCGGGTTTATTCCGGTGCGGTGCGGTGCGGTGGGGTCGGTGGGCCCGTCTCGGCAGGCGCGCGATCGCCGTGTACTCGACGTCCCCCACTCTTCGTACCGTCCTGAACCGGTACTGACGACCCTGGACCGAGATGGCTCCGCCCATCCGCAGCGTCGGGCGTGGTGCGTTTCAGCTAGGGTGCCGAGTGTTATGGCGTTGGGGACTGTGGTACGCGACGTTTACGCCAACGCAGGCAGACTGCAGATGTACGCAACGCTTGACGTGCTTTTGCGCGCGGAGTGGCATCGCGCTGGGGTGTACTGCTTTTGGGACCCCGATACTGGTGACGCGCTGTATATCGGTGTGACAAACGATCTTGCTGAGAGATTCGCGCAACACAACAGCTTGAAGGGTTATAGACCGAATAGCGGGAACAAAGGCAGGCAGGTCAACGAGTGGTTTACTACTCACTCGCGTTTGGGCTTCAGCGTTGTGTTGCAGGACGCGTATGCTGACGAAACTGATGAGCCGTATTCCCGTAACGCCGAGGGACAGCTGCTAGAAGGTTATCGACAGGTGCATCTCTCGCTGCCTCCATGGAACAACATGGGTGGCAGCCGGATGGGCGCGAGCTACGTTCGGCAAAATAGCGCAGCGTGGGTCGACTATATGACCGGCAAGCTAGACAGTCTGGTCGTTGCGCGCAGCACGATTCGAGGGCTGAACGATGACGCATCGGCCGAATACAACGAGATCCAGATCCATCTGGCGCGTACTGCCCTGCTGCATGGAAACAGCGCATTCGACGATGCGAAATTGTTGGAGGGGCTTGAACGACTAATCGAGCGAATGAGGCATTACAGCGAGTGGTGGCGCGAGAACGGCGACCGGCTCCGAGACCATCTCAAACGGCCTGCGCCGCACCCAGAGCGGATCTGAATTAACATGTGGATCCCCTAGCGGCCAGCCAGGCCTAATCTCGACTTCCACAACCACTTGCTACTATCGCTTAATTCTCGCCTCGAGGCCAATTCCGTTGCAGCAGGGTCTTTTCTTGTTCTTTGCCAATGTGATGGCGTTGGTTACAGGTACCTGCGACGCGGCTTGTTCGAGCAGCACGCGCAACCGGCGCCGAGGGACTGCTCTCGATTTGTTGACGCGCTAGTTGGTGGAAAACGGTGAAATACTTGTCCCGAGGCGCTGACCCCCACTTCTGACTTTGCCGCTAGCTTGAAGTACCCGCCGCCTACGTGCGACTGCTGAGTCTTCTGATCAGTCATCACGCTGGATAGAAGGGCATGAGCTCGCCCGCGGAGAGCACCAAAATTTGACCACCTGGCGATGATTGAGCGGCGACCAAGCATGAGTCGCCTCCCAGCTCGAAGATCCAATCCATGCAGCTACCACAGGGCGTAAAGCGTTCTCGCTCGGCGGCGATGAACACTGCTTCTAGTCGTTCGTCACCACCTGCTATTAGGCTCCCAATCGCGTTCACCTCAGCGTGGATATCGTGACTCCGATACTTGTGCTCCACGTTGCATCCGAGCCATATTCGCCCACTTGTTGATCTAGCGGCGCAACCGACCCTGGTATTGCCAAGGACTCGGGCGTGATCGCGCACCAGCCATGCAGCGTGAGCTAAGGCGGCGAGCATTTCAGCATCGGTAGTCCGCTCCGCCCCCGTCATAATCGAGCTTCGGTTGAAAGACTTCGGATTGAAGCTCCGAGCTTTCGCCAGCGGTCCTGCTCTTCAACCGATGCTGACTTGGCCCATAGTTCCTCGACCACCACGGCTGAGTCATCGGCCCACCCGGACGGTGCATCCATCGGGAGAAGGACGTGTTCAAGCTCCCTTATCAAGAGTGGAGTGGTACGCAGCACTGGAACTCGCCTGGCCAAGTCCGTCAATATCGAATCCCTCAGCTCTTCGGACGTGAGAGCTATCTCGGCAAGACTTCGGATCGACCCGTAACGCACCCAAGTGGATTTGTCTGCGTCCAACGAGTTGAACAGGGCAGCAATGGCCTCCCTCGTCGGTGTGATTCCCAGCGCGTGAACAGCCCGCCAGCGCACCACGTCGCTCTTCGCGGTTGAGGCGAGGCGTACCAGTTCCCGCTCGACGTCCTCAGCCAGCGGCGAGCGCCTAACCACGTTGCTCATCGTCCAACCCAGTATTGAATCATCGCTTGCGAGGATGGCGATATCCTGAAGGGTGGACTGCTCGGATTCCGGCCTCGTATAGAGCGTGATCCAATCGTTCAGCCACTCCTGCCCCGCGAATCGATTGCCGTTTAGGCGCACGTAGTCGATGATTTCGGTTCTGGACTGCGCCATAGTTATATCCCGTGCTATCGCTGTATCGATGACCTCTAGCGCATCGGCCACAGCTTGGGCCGTGCGTGCGAAGCGATCGAAGCGCCGCTCACCAAGCATAGTTACAACCGCGAACTCCATCGCGGGACTCACGTGCGAGCCCGCCTGCCGGTCCTCTGCGATGAGATAAGCGGCTCCGTAGAAGTTCCAGTCGTAGACACATCGCACCAATAGATCCGCGTTGTCAGGCGCTTGCTCAAGGATCATCGCAAGTGCGTCAAAGGACGTTGCCTTGAATGTCAGTACGTCCAAGCCCTTGTCATTCCACAGATCTGGCCTCGTTGCCGCGTAAGTTGCGGCGAGGTAGTCGTGCAATAAGTGATGCGAGAACCGGCACGTAGGCTCCAAGACTAAAGTTCCAGCGCTGACGAGGGAATCGACGGCAGGCTCCCCGACTCTGGCGATGAGTTGGTCAACGTCGACTCTTCGATCGCCGTTTTGTTCGTACTGTGAGTACGCTGCTGCAGCGAGGCCGTCGAGCCACTCTGGTTCAACGCCACCATGTTTTAACAAGAATGTGCGTTGCTGCTGAGACCTTGACCCGCGATCACCTCCGATCGCCAGGTTGAGGTAGTAAGGCAGACCGAGCGGTGACTCCGGATCTGTGCCAGCGTCAGGGAGCAACTCCAGTCGCTGCTCCATCGAGACCGGTGAGAGAGTGGCTAAAACCCAGAGCTTCTCTACGATTCGGCGGCGGTTCAGTCGATCTGTCACGATGATCGCGAGACTGGGAAACTGTGAGGCGAGCCTATCGACCTCATCCAGGAGCGCCGCACCGATCGGCGGAGAAATCTCATTGAGCCCATCGATCAAGAGCAGCTGGCGGCGCGATTCTCCTAGCGCGGCTTCCGACACATGAGGAGTAGCCGACGCCAGCACAGCCCGCGGGGCAGTGTATTCCAGTTGCCCGCCTTCAAATGCGTTTGCCCACCCGAGTACGTCAAGTCTCGAGACATCCACGCCAGACTCCGCCGCGGCCGCCGCGAGCCGGGAGAGGGTCCATGTTTTACCTGAGCCGCCCTTTGCCTGAATGAGAACTCTGCCGGCCTCGAACGCTTTCGAGATGAGGTCATTGGGGGACGTGCGCTCGCCGGCGCCGTCTCGCAAGACGGCGTCAAAGCTCGGGCAAACTACGAGGTCGTAGTCAAACCGAGGCCGCTCGGCACCAGGCTCACTTTGCATCGAGGTCACGCTCACGCCCATAGTGTCTCCCTAACCACCGACATCGTCAGGTTTCTGGCTTCCATTTCGGTGCGCCGGGATCTGCCGGGCTTTCAGCGCGATCTTCGTATAACAATCTCTCCACCAAGGAGCGAGCCACACACGCGGCAGCAACGCTGGCGTATTTCTTCCACTTCTTACGCTGCTCATTGTTCTCGTCGGAGAGTGCGCCGACAACTTCCTCACCAGCTAGGTTGTGGGTAGCGAGGGGCGGCCGGGCGGCCGTGACATGGTCGCTGACGCCACGAACGGGCACCCAGAGTGGGCCATAGTGCGGATAGGGGTCGCACCTAAATTCGTGCAACGCCCGTCCAACGCCCATCGACTCCATATCGACAATGTCGGCGTTGTCGAAGCGGTTGACCATTTCGATCTGCTTTTCCGCTGATGGGTTCCCAGCGATCGCCTCAACGGCGATAACCTCGCTCAGGTGGATCGCCGGAAGGAGCTGCGTCTTCTCGTCGGGTCGTGGAATGTCCAGCCGCGAAAAGCACTTCGCCTTCGGCTTGGCTGCCACGCTTTCCGCGTGTTGAGTTATGAGCCGGGCGGAGGGTTGATCAAGGGATATGTATCTCTGGCGGCTTCCGGTAGGCAGGTTCTTGGTGTAGTCGGCGTAGTGGACATACCGCCCGATAACCACATCGCCGAGCCCTGGTCCCCTGCCGTCGCGCTGGATGCCACCGCCGATCCCGACCACAACGACAACCTCTGGGCTGTACCACTCGAGAAGGTTGCGCACGCTGAGAGCAGCGGCGGCGTTCCCTCGGTCAGAGGATTGGGCGAGTACGAACGGATACTGTCGATCACCAGTCGATGCATACTCGGGCCGGGTATAGATGGCTGAGACGCCGATCTCCTCTGTGGCTCCGAACAGCGTCTGCACGGCCTGCAACTCCGCGTCGATAATCGACATCAGAACCACCCGCGCATGGCCTCGGCGGCCACTCAGCAAGGCCATCCGGTTTCCCTCCGATGAATGTGCGGGCTTAAGGGTCCACAGTTGCCGTCCTGGATCTTATGCACTAGTTAGTCACCAGCATCCGGCTAGGGCCGGGCAGGGTCCCGAGCACAGACTCTCATCGAACACAGCGGTCACGCGGTGCTGCAGTGGTTAATACGTAGAAGCTGCGTCGTCTCTACCACCCTACGACCCGAGCCGGAAGCTATCACTACGTCACGACGGCTGTGGCCGGCTTTCTTTTCGTCCGCCAGTCCGCCAGGGAGCGCTCAGGTCTGGGCAGGGCACCTTGGTCAAATGCTAGAGCGCCACGAAACGGATCCTCATAGACGCCCCGCGCCATCGCGGTGAAGCAACGCGGTCGCAACCACGGCCGCGCGTGTCTGCTTTATGCGGGATGGAGTGCTGCTGACCTTCGACGATGGCGAAATAGGCACCGTCGCGTAGGCGTTAGATTGGATGGAGGGTTCAATGACCAATGAGCAGCGGTGGTTTTACTACGCCGATGCGCTGCCGGAATATGCCACCAAGCTGGTCCGGATCGACGCCGGCGGTAGAGCGGAACGCTACACTGCCCGCGATGGCTGGGCCGATGCGAACGGCATTCAGTCCGAGGTCAAATGGACCGGCGACTGGGATCCGATCGCGGATGACGACGTCGACACCGTCATCGTGAACATTGAGAACCCGAAACCCCGTAAGCCTTTCGACTATTGGAAGCCGTTGTGGGAATTGAGGTTCCGGTTCCACGCCTGTCTGGACGAAATCGAGGCCGGTATGATCACGGCCGACCAGATATCATCGGACTCCGGTTTGAACGATGAGGTGATCGCGGCGCTGAAAATCGTTGAGAATTGGGATCTTTCCGACGAGTGGCGCTGGTGGAACACCCCCGTCGGTGAGCGCGGCGATACCCCGATTTTGCAGGCTTATTTCGCGCTGGGGGCGCAGTGCCGCGAGGTGGAAGCCGAGTTGGAGAGCCAGAGCTGATGAGCTTCTGAGCTCAGAGAAGCCTTGATCAGGCCACCAAGGGCGTGGAGGGGATCGCCCCCGGCCCAGCCACCAACCGGCATGGTGTCGCCCCTCATTGACACACCTATCGCCGTAGAACGGGCTCCGCGACGTCGTCAGGGTAGACACGCACCTCGGACACACCTCCGCCACGCGCCGACATGGTCAGCCACGCCGGCATACCGGGCATGGGACGGCCCTGACGAGCCTGCCATTGCGCGACGACGACCGGCTCCCCGGCAGCCAGCAGCTCGGCGAACATCTCACCCGCCCTGACTGCGGCCAGCTCCTCAGCCTGCTCGTACTCGACCAGTGCCGCCCGACAATCGTCAACCAGGACATTGCAACGCGGGTTGCTGTGGACGTACTCGATCTCGCAGCGCATCTGGCACTTCTGGCGCAGAAGCTTGGCGTAGGTACCCGCTGGCAGGCGATAACCACCCGCGGCGTCGACGGCGTCGATGTCAACCGGCATTGCTGGACCGATCCCAACGGGCCCGCGCGGCACGGCGCGCCTTGATCGTTCGCAAGCTCGGCGGCTCCGGGATGTCGGTCTCGATGCCCCGAATCAGCCGCGCAGCCGCCTGCTCCAACAACCGAATTTCCGCGCTGATCTTCAGCTTCGCCTTGACGTCCTCGGCGGCCTCGTAAAGGTCCAAGAACTCAGCTTTCCGGTCCAGAATCGACGAAATCTGGCCCAAAATCGCCCGCTCCTGGGCGTTCCACGCCAACGTCCGGCCCAACCGCTCCGACGACGCGGCCAACTGTTTGTCTAGGTCGCGCAGCGTACGCCGCGCCTCCGACGACTTCGCCATACCTAACAGCGTATGCGCCCAGAAGCGAATTCAGCGTTTGTGCGTGCGTCAACCAAGATCAGCCGTTTCGGCCATGTGCGCTCGGCGGCAGGGTGGGGGGTGGAGCCGGGGGGGTGACAGCGCGGAGCGTCGGCCGTCTGGTGTCCGGCGGGTGGTCAACGGTCAGCGGGACGGGATGGTGAGCGTGTGAGTGATGCGCGCGCCGACGGGGCGCTACGCGGTGGGCTCCACCATCTCCACCCCTCTCTTGGCCACCGTCGGGGATCGGCTTGGGCAATCGAAAGTGCCGCCAGTCTCACTGCTTCGGTCGGCTTAGTCCCGATTATCTGGTTGTGTCCCTCAGTACAACGCCACGGTTCACCATCCTGCCCGGCGCCAGCGCGAATGGTTCCGTGTGGCCGTGGGATATGGCCCCGCGAGCAGGGAGGGTCGTCGAGGCCGCGGCCGTTATCCCACGGGGGTTCTTTAGGGCTATAACGCTCAGGGCGACGTGCGGGACGTGGCAGTGTCTCTCCCCCCGGCTCCGGCGACGCGGAGGCCGACTGGCCAATGGCGTGGCCGCTAACCCTTGTCAGTCAGGTAGCGGCCCCATTTCTCCTGCGAATCGTCTCTGATTTATAGGAATCTGGCCTGCTGGCGTTAAGCACGTGGTGGATCTCGGATCCGGCACAGCGGTACTGGATCGACCCAGTGGACGACACGCGCGCCATCGTTCTGTCGGTGGTGACCGCGATCATGACTAGGATCGAACGAACCTTCGGAGGAAAGATGACGGTGCTGCGCACGCTGGACCTGTTCGCGGGGGCCGGGGGTATGTCACTTGGGTTCGAGCAAGCAGGGTATGGCTTCGAGTCGGTTTCCGCCGTCGAGGTCGACCTCGCCGCGGCCCGTACGTTCAAGCGAAATTTCGGGTGTCCCGTATTCGATGGCCCAATCGAGAAGATTGATAGATTCGACACCGCTGACGTTATTATCGGCGGTCCTCCATGTCAGGGGTTCTCACCGCTGGGTCGCGATCGTGACAACGAATCGCGTGCGGAGCTGAACGATCTTTGGCGGCACTATTTTCGTGCCGTACGGCAGATTATGCCGCAAGCATTTGTGATTGAGAATGTTCCGGAATTTCAAAAAAGTGCTCAATTTGCCCGCCTACTCAGCATGATGAAGACAGACAAAAAACTGCGGAAATACGGCATCGGGTACGGAGTGCTAAACGCAGCTGACTACGGCGTGCCACAAAGTCGCCGGCGCGGTATCTTTGTTGCCGTCCGGGATTACGGGAGTGAGCTGCCCTGGCCTCCCACGCCGACCCACGGTCCCGATTCTCCTGACCGGAAACCTCATCGCACAGTTCGCGACGTCATCAGTGACCTCCCTCTGCATCCCGCTCAGACGGAGATAACGCAGGACCGACATGGCCAAGAACTCCACATCGGACGAAATCCCCGGCGGTCAAGCCTCGAGAGGTACATCGCCGTTCCGGAGGGCGGTAATAGGTTCGATTTGGCTCGGAACCGTCCCGACCTGCTTCCGCGATGCTGGGCAGAGAAGCCGACGGGGACGACTGATGTGATGGGAAGATTATGGTGGGATCGCCCAGCGTTCACAATCAGAACCGAGTTCTTCAAACCCGAGAAGGGCCGATATCTGCATCCGGAGGCCCACCGGCCGATCACACACCGCGAGGCCGCCCGCTTGCAGACCTTCCCGGATCACTTCGAGTTCGAGGGAACGAAGATCGAAATTGCCCGGCAAATAGGCAACGCCGTGCCTCCCAATTTGGCGACTGAACTTGCGCGGTATGTTTACGGACTACTGCACCAGTTTTAGACCCGCCTCTAGAGACCGGCTTGCCAAAGCAAGTTGCGCACAGCCGACCAACTAGGTCGTCCCTCGCTGCGCCGCGATATTGCCACGGGCTCGGCGAAGACAAACGATGGTGTGCAGATTCTCCGTGGGCGGACCATTATTTATCCCGAGCCGACCATCAATTATGGCGTGGCGATTCCGCCTGGGGGCCGCCCGACGTTGTACATCTGGTGCATGTCGATTGTCATGGAAGCGCGTGCGCGGTTTCACAAAGAAATCTGTAGACGCCTGTACGGGCGCCGTCCCGACTCGGGAAACTACTCAAACGCCGATGGATCGAGCGAAGTCAGTAAGGCGTTCGCTATGGCACTCGGCGACGAGTTGGTCAACGCTGGCCTAACCCCAACCCCATCGCCGGTCGAGCAGCCACAGACTGTCGGAGCGGAGTTCGCACGAATAACCGCAGGCTTCCTAAAGGACTGTTATGAGAAGGGATTTGCTCGACTTCGGCCCGCCGCCAAATGGGATTTCAAACCAGAGGCGATGCTCGCCGATTACTTCCAATATGCGCACTTGAGCGACCTCGAGAAACTGAGTGACGAGTACCGTGGCGAAGCGAATTACTGGATGGCAGCCGTAGTCGGCGGCGATTACCACATCAAACACGACGTCCTGATGTTCCGACGTCCAGAGTCGATCGATGAGCTAAACGACCGTGCTGGCACCACCCTGCTCGACCCTGGAGATGAGGCATGCAAGTTCACACCGCTCCTCTCGAGCAACCAGAGAGAGCCAATCCTTCACGCCGCAGTGTCAACGAAATGGACACTGCGCAGCGACCGGGCTCAGAATGTGCGCACCGAGGCGCTCAACTTGCAGAAGCACCGTAAGGGCCGCACACCACACCTGGTCGCTATAACCGCTGAACCACAGCCGAGTCGGCTCGAATCTCTCGCACTCGGAACCGGCGAGATCGACTGCGTGTATCACGTTGCGCTTCCCGAGTTCATCACCGCGGCGACACGGTCCGCGGCCGAATCGGGACTCCATTGGAATACCGTGCGAGCTCGGAAAGACCAGCTTCAAACCCTCAAAGTGCTGGAAGCCGGCCGGCAGCTTCGCGATATCGCCGATTTGCCCTTCGACCTCGCTATGTGAGCTTTGTCAAGACAGTGGCCGCCCGGGCTGACGTGAGTGACCCGTCCGCCCGGCTGAAAGCCGTCAGCGAATCATCGCAGCGAACCGATGGAACCCCGAATTCATGCTCTTTGCCTAGGCCGCTGCGAATAAGATCGCAAGGTCGTCTGCGACAACGATCGCTAAGGGCGTCTCATTCGCTTTCCCCGTCTCCGTGATGATCAACGCCGCCGGGGGACCGCTTCCTTGGGCGGGCGACGACAGCTTCTTGATTGCGTGCAACACCGTCGCGGCTCTGGACAAATGGGCTGCGGTGTCCTGCGGTTCAGCGAATTTCAACACTGCGCTGACAGATTCGGACTCGGCCAGTTCATCCGTAGCTAGGCGGTCAGCAAGCCATCGGCCAACACAGTTTGTGGTGAGCAGGCCACAGTAGCTATGTCCCTCATAGATTGGAAACTGTGAGTAGTTGTGCTTGCGGACCTCGTCGAGTACTGCGCTGATTGGGTCTCCGGGCGAGAACCGGACGATCGGGCGGCGCGGTAATACGCCGAGGACTGTCGGGGGGGAGAGGATCTTGTCGCGCAGCGTTTCAATGCCGCTCACGATCCCTGGTACGGGCACGGCGATCGGTTTGCCTTGGTAGTACTCCGTGTGGAGCATGACGTTTCGGAGTTCGCCGAAGATGCGAATCGCTCGACGGTCCTCGCGCCCCATGCCGAACTTGTCGGCATACTTCTCGGCCAACCCCCTGAAGCCTGAGACGTCATCACCTAGCCGGGACTTGAAGTGATTCTCGATAGCGTTGAACGCCGCCAAGAACCTACTTGCGCCATCGATTTGGTCCACCTTCTTTCCCTTCATAATGAGTTTGATGGGCGGGACGACGATAATGTTTGTGCTGCCTTCTTAGATTTACCTGCACGCAGCAGGCCACGGCCGCGCACCTACGTCGACACTGGCCTGGTGTCCCGCGACAGCGCCACAGCCCGCGAAGAGGTCAGTCATGGTTAGGGACTGTGCCACGGCAACATGCTAATCAGCTCGGCAGACGCGTCGCCCTCGGCGCGGCGCTCTAAGCTAGATGCATGGCGCAGTCGTGGGCCTCCACGCCAGGGGTAAGGGCTTGCATGCAGGCCAATAAGTCGAGGAATACCAAGCCTGAGGTAGCGCTGCGGTCGGCAGTGCATGCGCTCGGTTTGCGGTTCAGGGTCGCCGAACGTCCGATCAAGGGTTTGCGTCGCACCGCAGATCTGGTCTTCACACGGGCCAAGGTCGCGGTGTTCTTAGATGGTTGCTTCTGGCATGGGTGCCCTCAGCATCACACCGTTGCGGTCACAAACGGCCAATTCTGGGCCGACAAGGTCGAGGGAAATCGAAGACGAGATCGCGACACAGACCGCCGGCTCTTCGAGGCGGGTTGGACGGTCGTGCGCGTCTGGGAACACGAGGATTGCAATGAGGCCGCCCTCCGTGTCCTCGACGTCGTCCAGAAGTGCCGAGCCACCAACTAAAGCCACATCTACTGGCGCGTGCCAGCCCTGCAGATGGCGTTATAAGCGTTTTGATCGATCGTGCGAACACCGGATTGGAAATAGAAGCCAACTGCTTTTCGATTGTTCGCTTCCGGCTCCCGATAGAGGCCGTTTTCATCCTTGAATGGCACCGGGTGTTCAAATGCCTTGAAGTCCTGGATCGAGCACCGAAACCGGTCACCGACCTCCGTCACGTCGCCCACCGTTCCGCAGCCGAGGTATACCGGTGTCTCCCTCGATCCATGTGTGCGTCGACCTCCTTTGTAGTAAACGAACCGTTCGCCCGCTTGAATCAAGCTTTTGTAGCGAGCCGGGTATTCGTAACTCTTGCCCAAGTCATCGGCATACGAGTAACCCGAGAGGTTCACTTCATTCTGTGCGAATACGAGCGGCACTGGTTTCTCCTTGTAGGTGCCGAGCTGGAAATGCGATCCTGTACTCAGGTGCTATCTAGAGGTTTTCAAGGACTGGCGAATCTCGGGGAGAACAGCCTCCAAGAACCCGCGAACATTGCTGCCGCCAAGTACCAGCTGGCGATCCAACAGCCGGTTGCCCGTCTCACAAGAGGTCTCGCTGATCAGTGCGCAGCCGTGACAGGCGGACAAATTTAGTCGTGATGATCCCTGCCTGTCGCTCTCGATGCATACGGGGTCGTTGGAACATACGTCCGCGTCATCTAATGCAGCCACCAGGAGTGGCAGAAGTCGGGACGGCTCACCTAGCCGGACCAGGCCACCGAGCGTGCCTTGGGCGTCGCCGGCGGCCGTATAGATGAGAATGCCTGCGGTCCTATCGGGCCGATCTGAATTGGCGTATATCCGCTCCTGCAGCGCGGCGGATGAGTAGCCGCTGGCGAACGCCAATCGACGTATGAGCAAGTGCGCAATCGTGTGGAGTGCGATAAAGCGCGGCTCGGGCACGTCCAAACGCTGAGCCCATTGTGTTTGTTGCCTACGGGTCATCAGTATGTCTGCTCGCGACTGAACCGAGGGGTCACGCTCCCATTCGGAGACCGCCCCCTCGTCGAAGCGGAGAAAGATCCCCTCTCCGAAGAGTTCGATCGCTGGATAGACGGGTTTACGTGCCTGGTCCGGACCTAAATCGGCCCTTATGAAGGCGGCGTCGCCATCGTGACGCTGGAAGCCGAGTAGTGCCCGGACTTCTCGCACCCGACGGACCTGACCGACACCCGCGATTCGGCGGATGAGTTCGTTCGGTCCGGACACCTCGCTCAGGCTGCGGCCGTCCACAACGAAATCTTCACCACTTTGGTCTCTTCCACGCGCGAGCTTTTTGAGGAAAGCGGCCCATTCGCCATCCTTCAAACCGATTAGAGGCGGCTCAGATTCATTAACCTCTCCCGTTGCGACGGCGAGCACCGTCTCGCGCGGTACTTCGAGCTCCTCGGCGATCCATCCCGCCACTAGCTCGGCTTGAGGTCCTCCGTTGTCCGCGACTACCTTCTCGAAATACACATGACCACGAATCTTTGCGGCCAATTCCTCTGAGTACGACTGCATCTCGGGAATGTCCAACGCCGATAGTCGGTCCGCGATGTAGTTGCCCGTTGCGCCTCGCTGAACGGCAACCAGCTGGTGATCGCATGGCGCCTTCACCGACGAAAGATCCTGCCAGGGCTGTCGACCCTCGCATTTAATGCCGTCACCCTGCAGCGAGCCCTCTCGAACCAGATCAGTAAGCGGGCGGGAACGCTTGCATTTGTTGCAACTAACGCGCAGCGACGAGAGACCCTCGCCCTGCCCGGTAGTGCGTATGAACTTGAGTTCCGTGTACGCCCTACAAAACCTCACTTCTTCCGTGACGCCCGCGTCACGTCCGCGATGCGCCCACTTGAACCAAGGTATGTCCTGAATATGGCTGCCGTGCTTGCAGATTGCGACGTATCGCATCGGAACCAAGAATCCGCCACACTCGCATTTGTTGGTCCAGCGGCCCTTGCTCTTACCTGTCAGCATGGAAAGTCTGGAGCACCGTTCACAGAATCGCCACGCCGGAAACCGCCAGTAGAGCAGGCTCGCAGTTTCTTTCGCGGCGCGTCCGGCATGCGCCGGAGCTTGCCGGAGCTCACCGGCGCCGAGTCGCGAGGTCAGCCGATCACAGCTTATTCGAGGCGCATATTTGCGATCCCACCACGAAGTATCCGGGGCTATCAGGGACTCCCCGCGAACGTCCACGATGGCGCCGACACCGAACGGCGTTATCGTCTCGGACAGGCGAAGGTCATGTTTAATCCGCTGCACGTTCCACCTCCTGCAGGGGTTCCTGTACCTCGACCGCAACGTTCTCTTCAACCGAACGCATGGAGTCAGCGACCAGCCAACCTTCGCCAGATTGTCCGAACCGCTTGAGCAGCGCTAGATCCGCTTGCACTCGTCGGTCATACCGCAAGGGGCTGT
>NZ_LZJJ01000042.1:0-713 GCF_001667625.1 Mycobacterium sp. E1715 | reverse complement strand
GCCAACGCGGCGGCCAACACTTCCGCCGGCAACGCGGCCAACGTCGCGCAAAAGGCGGCCACCACCGCCACGACGACGACCACCGCGCCAGTCAAGGCAGCAGCCACCGCCGCGACGACGAACAACCCGATGAGCGAGCTGTGGTTCCTGTTGACCGGCCAAACCGCCTTCCCCACCAACCTGGGGGCGGCCGTCAACGGCTACAGCCCGTTCGCCAGCCTGTTCTATAACACCGAGGGTCTGCCGTACTTCAGTACCGGTATGGCCAACACCTTCACCCAGATCTCCAAGACGGTGGGGTTGATCGGTGGTGCGGCTCCGGCGGCAGCCAAGGCGCTGCCCGGCCTGGGTGGGCTCGGTGGCCTGCTCGGCGGCGGCGCCGGAGCGGTGCACCCGGCCGCGGCCATCGGCGGGGCGGCCTCCATCGGCGGCAAGTTGTCGGTGCCGGTGGCCTGGACCGGCGCCCCGGCGCTGCCGGCAATGGGCCACACCGCGGTCCCGGTCAGCGCGATCAGCGCCGCACCCGAGGCAGCCGGGGGACCGGGCAACCTGCTCGGCGGCATGCCCCTGGCCGGAGTCGGCAACGGCACCCACGCCGGCGCCGGCCCCCGCTACGGATTCCGCCCCACCGTCATGGCCCGCCCACTCCTCACTGGCCAGCTGAGTCACCACATTCTGATAACTCAACGCAGCCGACTGCAGCTCCGCGGCGA
>NZ_LZJJ01000041.1:0-9150 GCF_001667625.1 Mycobacterium sp. E1715 | reverse complement strand
CTGGCCGGTGGGCCCGACTCCGGGGGCTTCACCGGTGCCGCGGGCGAACACCACCTGCACGTCCGGACACTGCGCGGACGCGGTGGGGATCACGGACCCGGCGAGGACCGACGCGCCGAGACCCGACGCCGCAACCACTGCCGGAGCAAGGGAACGGATGAAGTGACGTGCGATCATGCCGCCGCTGATGCCCATACGAACGCCTCCCAAAACTGTCCCTATCGTAAAAAATATCTCGCCGTTTCCTGTATACCGAGGTACGGCGCGTCGCGCCGGATGAGCGGCGCGTGTCGACGCACCAAACGAATCCATTGTGCGCGCGCGGCGCGATGACGTCGCGTTACTGGGCCGGCTGCAAGGGACGGCCGGCCGGTTCGGCTACCGGTAACACCGCAGATTTGGCTCGGGGACAGAGGCTTTGGGGGCGGGGCGGTCGTTCGGCGCGACCGCCCCGGGAGGTCCGGTTGCGATGTCAGCAAGGTCACATGCTGGCAAACACGGGTGCGTCGTCTGGCTTCCTTTATTAGAGTTACGTAAGGGTAATGACAATTCTTTCTCAGTAAGCGCGGGGCGGGGAAGCACGGAGCGAGGTTGTGAACACGGACCGTTTGGACGCCGTCATCGTCGGCGCCGGCTTTGGCGGCATCGGTGCTGCGATCCAGCTCAAGCGTCTCGGGTATGACAACTTCGTCATCCTCGACCGCGAGGATGACCTGGGCGGCACCTGGCACGTCAACCACTACCCGGGGATCGCCGTCGACATCCCGTCGACCACCTACTCCTACTGGTTTGAGCCGAACCCGACGTGGTCGCGGCTGTTCGCGCCGGGCGCCGAGGTCAAGCAGTACGCCGCGGACGTCGCCGACAAGTACGACGTACGCCGTCACATGCGGTTCAACACGACCGTGGAAGGCGCCCAGTGGGATGAGGACGCCGAGGTCTGGCGGGTGACGCTGGCGGGTGGCGAAACGTTGTCCAGCCGCTTCCTGATCACCGCGACGGGCTTCCTGTCGCAGCCGCGCATGCCGGACATCGCGGGGATCGCGAGCTTCGAGGGCAAGGTGGTCCACACGACCGCGTGGGACCACGACTTTCGATACGAGGGGCGCCGGATCGCGGTCATCGGGACCGGCGCGTCCGCAGTGCAGGTGATCCCGGAGTTGGCCGAACAGGCTGGGGAATTGACCGTGTACCAGCGCACCGCGACGCATGTGCTGCCCAAGTTCGACTTTGAGTTTCCCCCCGCGGTGCGCGGCCTGTTCGCCCGGGTGCCGGTGGCGCAGCGGACGCTGCGGTGGGTGACCGACATCCTCCTCGAAATCATCATGGTCGTCGGAGCGCTGCACTTCCGGGAGTCCCGCGGTCGGGGGAACATCTCTGCATCCGACCTGGCCAAGATCAACCGATTCCGGTGGATCCGGGACAAGAAACTGCGCGCCAGGCTGACGCCGGACTACGACCTCGGCTGCAAGCGGCCAACCTTTTCCAACGGCTTCTACCGCGCGTTCACCAAGCCGAACGTGCACCTGGAGACCGACTCGATCGCACGGATCGAGTCGGACGGCATCGTCACCGTCGACGGGCGCAAGACCGTCATCGACACCCTGGTCCTGGCGACCGGTTTCGACCTGTGGGAGGCCAACTTCCCGGCCATCGAGGTGGTCGGCCGCAAGGGCCGCAACCTGGGCAAGTGGTGGCGAGAGACCCGCTTCCAGGCCTACCAGGGCCTCTCGATGCCCTACTTCCCGAACTACCTGAGCCTGGCCAGCCCGTTCGCCTTCTCCGGGCTGTCCTTCTTCCACACCATCGAATACCAGATGCGGCACATGGACCGGCTGCTCGGCGAGGTCAAGCGCCGCGGTGCGACGACCTTCGAGGTGACCGAAGAGGCCAACGACCGATTCACGGAGCGGATGACCAAGCGGCTGGACAACACGGTGTTCTACGCCGGGAACTGCGCGACGTCGCGTTCGTACTACTTCAGCCCCAGCGGCGAGGCCTCGCTGCTGCGACCGACCTCGACGTTGAACTCGGTGCGGGAAGCCGCGACATTCCCGCTCAGCGACTACGTCATCGCCTAACGCCACACCCGCCACACCAGCCCCGGCCGCCCCGACGGCGGAAGCGGGCGGGTGTTTGCCCGCCTCGTAGCGACAACGCCGGGGTAGGCGCGGTTGTCGCTGTGAGGCGGGCAGTTCGGCGTCCGTCTGCTTTCCGGTGACGGGTGAGGCGGGCGGGGCGCCAGCTTTTCGGCGAATCTCCGTTTGCCCCCGCAGTCGGCGGGGTAACCGAACAAGGCGCGATCCGTCCCCAACCGATGCGAAAGGCGGTGTGGCCCAATGGAAACACTGTGCCGTTGGTGCGCCTGCTTGGCGGCGCCCCTTGCGTTCGTGTTGGGCAACATGGACGCGCCCGCGCATTCGGTCGCCTACTCGCACGTAGAGCTCTCGGCCGCCGTACAGGTCAGCGACCGCTGACCGATCGTCTCACCGTGGACCGCTAGCGCATCGCCACACCAGCCTCTGGCCGGGCGCAAGCGGCCGGCTGCAAGACCGCTTAACTTCCCGGGGAGGCCGGTGTGGCGAGCGGGACCGAGTGCGCTGTTACGCCGGCGGCAGCAGCACCGTGTCGATCATGTACACCGTCGCGTTGGCGGTCGGTACGCCGCCGCAGACCAGGCCCGCGTTGTTGACCCGCAGGCCGTTGCCCTGGCCGGTCACCGTGACGTTGGCGCCCTGAACGGTCTTGTGCGAGCCGGCGACCTTGGCCGGACTCAGCTGGCCGGGCACCACGTGATAGGTCAGGATGCTGGTCAGCAACCTGGAATCCGTCTTCAGTTGGTCGATCGTCTGCGCCGGCAGCTTGCCGAACGCGGCGTCGGTCGGAGCGAAGACCGTGTACTGCCCATTGTTCAGCGTCTCGACCAGGTTGACATTCGGGTTCAGCTTGCCCGACAGCGCGGAGGTCAGGGTGGTCAACGCGGGGTTGTTGGACGCCGCCACCGCCACCGGAACCTGCGACATTCCTTCCACCGACGCCGGGCCGCTGGGGTTGGCTGCCGCGTAATCAGAGCACCCGGGGCCCACCAAATCGGCCGCTGCCGCGGTGGGAGCGGTCACCACACCCAGACCCAGCATCGCCGCCACCGCGAACCCCTTCGCCGCCACCGACGTCCTGTGTGCCTTCATCGCCTTTGACTCCTTTGGTTGGTCCGACATTTGACAGCGATTCGGAGCCCGAACACCTTCGGATGGGTGCCGGGGCAGAAGTTTCTAGCCGTAGGTGAACGAATACACCTGCAGCCCTTGGTCGGGGTGACCTCGAGGGTTCTGATTGCAGGCGATCGCCGGAGACGATCTGATGTGACGTCGGCGGGCCGCCGATGGCAATGGCGACGGATCGTCCGTCCGGAAGAGTGGGCGGGTGGTCGAAAGTGGTTGTGCCGACGCCGCGGACGGGCCGCGATTTTCCGGGAGTCGTGCGCCGCTCAGCCGAGGGGCAGCGCGGCCAGGAACGTCCCCGTCGGCCGTGGGGACCCGGTGCCCGGTTCGACGGTGAACGCCAGGCTGGTGGACGACCCCAGGTTGGGGAGCGTCGCGGTGGTCGACGGCGCCACCGCGGCGGTGCCCATCGTCCCGGCCGACGTCGGCCCCTTGTCGCTCAGCAGCCACATCTGGTAGACGGTCCCGGGCTTCGGCGGCGGGACGTTGTTCATCACCAGCACGCCGGCGTTGCGGTCGTGGGAAAAGACAACGGTCGCAGTGCCATTGCCGAGCGGGCCCGACACGGTGCGCACGTCCGGGGCCGCGAACACCTGCTCGGCGATCGTGGACGGTGGATGCGGACGCAGCATTATGCCGATGCCGAATGCGGCGGCCCCGACCACCACCGCTGCCGCCGCGGCCCCCAAAAGGGCGGCGCGCCAACCGTATCTGCGTTCGTCGCGTGCGGGTATCGCCGCCAGCGTCGCGGCCCGCAGGTGCGCCGGTGGTTCGACGGCCGTCGTCGCCGAGATGACCGCCAGCGTCTCGCGGACGGCACGAACCTCGTCGTCGAAGGCCGCCGCCACCGACCTTGGCGCGGCCGCCAGCCGCCGCTCGATGTCGGCCCGCTCCTCGTCGGACACGGCGTCCAACGCGTACGGCGTTGCCAGCTCGAGCAATTCGAATTCGTTCGGTTCCGTCATGGCACTTCCAGGCAGTTACGCAAGGCACGCAGCGCGTCGCGCATGCGCGACTTGACCGTCGACAGATTCGCCGCCAGCCGGTCCGACACTTGGCTGTAGGTGAGTCCGTCGTAGTACGCCAACTGGATACACTCCCGCTGCGTGTCGGTCAACGCGCCCAGGCATTCGGCGACGCGGCGGCGCTCGTCGCCGGCGATCGCCGATTCGGCGACCACATCACTGGCGGGGTCGGCGCTGGCCGCGGCGTAGCGGGAATCCCGCCTGCCGGAAGCCTCCTCGGACCGCACCCGGTCGACGGCCCGCCGGTGCGCGATGGTCAGCAGCCAGGACAGAGCCGACCCCCTGCTGGAGTCGTAGTCCGGCGCCGTCCGCCACACCTCGCAGTAGACCTCCTGGGTGGTCTCCTCGCTGTAGCCGGAATCGCGCAGCACCCGCATGACCATGCCGTACACCCGACTCTTTGTGAGGTCGTAGACCGCGGCGAAGGCGTCGCGGTCGCCGCGCGCGACCTGGTGCAGCAGCGCGTCCAGGTCCTTGCTGGGCGTGGGCGGTCCGGTCATCGATCGGTAGCCTAGCGCCCGGCGCGCCGCCGAAGGATCGAGTTTGTCGCCCTGCTGCGGCAACCCGATGCCGCAGCAGGGCGGCGGGGTGCCCGGACCTGTCCACGCTGGTGATTCGTAGCCGAAGATCGCGCGGATGACGTCGACCCCGTTGACGACGAAACACGCTGCTAGATCAGCTGGGCGACCGTCGTCACGGCGACGAGCAGCAAGACGGCGACCCCGACGATGTAGACCTGCCGCCGCGGCGTGACGCGCGGCGGAATGGGGCGCTGCTGCAGAACCCGCTGGCGCCGAACGGCGATCACGAACGTTGCCAACGCCACCGCGCCGGCGAGGCCGGCCGGGATGAAGGCGGCGGGCCCGACCGGGCCGTGCAGATTCCTGATCATCAGCAGGGCGCCGTTGCCCAGAAACGCGAACGAGGTCCGCGTCCAGGCCAGGATCGTCCGCTCCACCGGGCCACCCGGCGCGTCGGTCAATGCATCACCGCCTTGGCGATCACCAGTCCGAGCGCCACGATCGCGACCAGCGTGAGCCCGATCGCGAGGTAGGTCGGCGAGGGATGCCGGGGCAGCGGCCGCCCGTGGCGCATCGCGTCATCCGCCTGCCGCCAGCGCAGCAGGCCCATCCCGCTGGTGAGGATCGCGAGCACCGCGAGCCCCACCGCCAGCACCCGGCGGGCGCCCGGGACGGCGAGCTCGGGGACCAGCTGGACGAGCGCGACCGCCGCGGCGAGCAACCCCAGCGCGGTGCGCTGCCAGGCCAGGAAGGTCCGCTCGTTGGCGAAGGTGAACCGGTAGTCGGGCTCTAGCTCGTCGGCGCAGTCGGTGTCGGCCACGACGCACATCGTTGCATGATGAAGCCTGTGGTCAAGGCTCTGCTGTTCGACGTGCAAGGCACGGCGACGGACTTTCATTCGACCGTCTGCGACGAGGCGCGGCGGATAAGCGCCGGGCGGCACCCGGAAGCGGACTGGCCCGAGGTGGTAAGGCGTTGGCGCGCAGGCTACTTCACGACGCTGGAGGCGGCGCGGTCCCGTCAGAGCGGGTGGGTGTCGGTGCACTCGGTGTATCGGCGGTCGCTCGACGCCATCCTGGACGAGCGTGGCATCGCGTTCACAGCGGCCGAAAGGGACGAGCTGACGCAGGCCTGGCGGCGGCTGAAACCCTGGCCGGACGTGGTGCCCGGGCTGACGCGCTTGAAAGCCGGGTACACGCTGGCCACCCTGTCCAACGCCGACGTGTCGGCCGTCGTCGAGATCTCCAAACGGGCGGGCCTGCCGTGGGATGCGGTCTTCGCCGCGGAGATGGCCGGGGTGTTCAAGCCCGACCCGGCCATCTATCGGATGGCCGCGACCTACCTCGGCCTCGAAACCGCCGAGATCATGATGGTGGCCAGCCACAAATACGACATCCGCGCCGCGGCCGCACTCGGATTCCGGACCGCCTTCGTCGCGCGCCCGATGGAGTTCGGGGCCGACGGCGAGGCCGACGTGGCCTATTCCGACGAGTTCGACGTCAACGCGTCCGACTTCTTGGACCTGGCGGCACAACTCGGCCGCTGATCAGCGGCGCGCCGACCCGGTCAGGGGTTGCCCGGTGGCGGACTGCAGCAGGCAGATGACGGTGCTGGGCGTGGGGTCCGCGCCGGTCCGGTCCTGGTTGGAGTCGATGAGAAACGTGATCGAGAACGGGCTGCCGTCGACGGATCGCCCGGTGTACGGGGCGAATCCGTCGTTGCAGTCCTTGTTGGCGACGATGGCGACGGCTTTGTCGACGGCCAAGGGACCGCGCAGGTACACCTCGGCCAAATGTGGTGTGGCGCAGTCGACGGCGGTGACGGTCACCCGGCTCAGGTCGATCGGCGGGAGGTCGGCCACGCAGTCGCCGACCTGCAGGTCGATCCACTTCACGGTGTGCGAGGTGGTGGGGGCGGCCGCGGCGCCGGGGCAGGCGGCCAGCATCGCCGCGACGGTCAGGCCGCCCAACGCGTAAAGGCCACGCATGCAGAGAGTCTAGGCACCCGTGAGCGCCGGGTCGGGCTTTTCCGACGACATCGACAGGAAGCCGCGCGCGCAGCGCGCGGCCAGCAGCCAGTTCGCTGGCTTCTTCATGTCCAGCCCGCCGAGCAGCTGTTTGATCATGGTCAGCGTGTCGAAGTAAATACGTTCGCAGACAAGGGTTTCGGTGTCGTCGAAGACGAAGTAGGCGGTCATCCGGACCCGGAACCGGCTG
The DNA here is from genome assembly GCF_001667625.1 of Mycobacterium sp. E1715. Classification (NCBI taxonomy): domain Bacteria; kingdom Bacillati; phylum Actinomycetota; class Actinomycetes; order Mycobacteriales; family Mycobacteriaceae; genus Mycobacterium; species Mycobacterium sp. E1715. The sequence continues at coordinate 2,167 of NZ_LZJJ01000041.1, read as the reverse complement.
CCGGTGGGCGGGACCTTGCCCAGGTAACCGCGATGGGTGCCCATCAACCAGAACTCGACGATCACCGCGTCGGCGCTGTGGCGCAGCGCGATGATCTCGTGGTCCTGGTCGGGAAAGGCGGTGCGCGTGTAGGTGTAGTAGTCGCGCACCGCCCTGTCGCCGTCGTGCACGATCATCTGCGGGATCAGCTCGTAGCGCGGATGCGGGAACGTCGCCAACACGTCGTCCCAGTCCTGGCGGACCTCGTCGTGGAAATGGTCGAGCACGAGCTTCTCGCGGGCGGCCAGCACCTCCGGGTTAGGAAACTCGGGAATCGTCATGCAGGTAACGATAAACCTGGTCGAGCAGACACAAACTCGCACAATTTTGCGGCGCTCAGTGCGAGTTTGTGTCTGCTCGCGGAGCCGGACTGAGCGCTACCGGGGCGGGGTCCAGGCGACCGGCAGGGCCTTGATGCCGTGGATGAACTGCGACAGCAGCCGCGCGGGCTCGTCGGTCGCGACGATGTCGGGTATCTCGCGGCGCAATTCGTCGAAGACGACCCGGATCTCGCGGCGGGCGAGGTTGGCGCCCAGGCAGAAATGCGCCCCGCCGCCACCGAATCCGAAATGCGGGTTGGGGGAGCGCGCCACGTCGAACTGCCAGGGATTGGCGAACTTCGATTCGTCGCGGTTGGCCGAGTTGTACCACAGCACGGCCTTGTCTCCCTCGGCCAGCTTGGTGCCGCTGAGCTTGAAATCACGGGTCAGGGTCCGCCGCATGTAGACCACCGGCGAGGCCCACCGCACGATCTCCTCGACGGCGGTCGGCGCCAGCCGGTCGAAGTTGGCCCACCACTTGTCCCGTTCGTCGGGGTAGCGGGACAGCGCCAGCACGCCGTGGCTGATCGCGTTGCGCGTCGTCTCGTTGCCGGCCACCACCAGCAGGATGAAGAACGACGCGATCTCCGCCGACGACAGCCGTTCACCGTCGACCTCGGCCTCGACCAGGCTCGTGGTCAGGTCGTCGTGATGATTGACGCGGCGGTCCTCGGCGAGCGCGGTCGCGTACGCGCCGATGTCCATCGAGATCTTCAGGAACTCGTCGAAGTCGGTCGTCAGGTCGGGGTCACCGAACCCGAGAATCACGTTGGTCCAGTGGAAGATTCGCTGATGGTCGTCCTCGGGGATGCCCATCATGTCGCAGATGATCTGCAGCGGCAGCGGCCCCGCGAGCTCGGTGACCAGATCGGCCTCGCCGTCGGGGTGGTTGGCGATCAGCGACGCGACCAGCCGGCGGGCGCGCTCGCGCACCGACGCCTCGATGCGCGCCACCACCTTCGGGGTGAACGCGCGGCTGACGATCGAGCGCAGCCTTTGGTGCCGAGGATCGTCGAGCACGATCATCGACCCGAAGTACTCGGCGATCTCCGGCGCGTTGTCGTTGACCGTGATGTTGGGGGTGCTGCTGAAGATCTCCGGGTGACGGCTGGCGAAGTGCACGTCGTCGTGGCGGCTGAGCGACCAATAACCCTCGCCCGCCACGAATCCCTCCATCTCGATCGCGGGCCAGAACGACAGCGGGGCCTCGCGGCGCAACGTGGCGAACGCGCCGTCGCGGAAGTCGTCGTCCAGACCCCAGAAGTCGAGCGAATCCAGGTGGATGTCGGAGAGCGGGACCTCCGGCGGAGGCGCCCCGTTGGTTCGCGTCGCGATACCCGTCTTCAGACTCACAGGACCTCCGTTAGTGGGTGCACACGGTCCGGCCGGCGGCCGACTGCGCGTCGGCGACGACGTTGCCGTCGAGCAGGATCCGGCAGCGGATGGGGCCGACCCCCTGCGCGCTGACCACGAACACCTGGCCCCCGAAGGCGGTGAATTCAGTCGACCACGGCAGCGGCGCATTCACCTGGTGCAGCTGTCCGTTGTCGGTCTGGTACGAGATGTACTGCGCGACGCCGGTACCGGTCACCTCGTAACGGGCCTGGGGCATCTGGGGGAGGGCGTGCGCCACGCCCGGGGTCGCCGCGACGGCGACGGCGAACAGGATCGAGAGCCCGCGCACATGCTTGGTCATGATTTGCATCGTGTCACCACGCGCGGTGCTAGGGAAGGTTTCCGGCCAAGGCGAGGGGCGGCCCGGTCTAGTGTGAGTCCCACGGGGGCTGGTACGGGAAGGTGAGTATGTC
>NZ_LZJJ01000040.1:0-11971 GCF_001667625.1 Mycobacterium sp. E1715 | reverse complement strand
CCCAATCGGTACCGGCTTCTTGTTTGGTCCAGCTCGCGTCGGCCGCGCCCGGCGGCCCGCCGTCGAACGACCAGACCTGCGTGGCCCCGTTGTCCAGATGCATCGCGGTGGTCTGGCCCGAGCAGCCCACCGTCCGGTCCACCAGGCGATGGAAAGCGCGGTCGGCGGCATCGTTGGTGGCGAACACCCCGACGGCCTGTTTGACGAAGTGGGTCTGGTCGTTCGACGGCGGGCCGCCGGGCGCGGCCGACGCGAGCTGGACCAAACAAGAAGCCGGTACCGATCGGCGCTGCTTCAATCAAACCAGGCTGCGCGAAAACGTGTTACTGCAGGCCAAGGTCTGCCAGTCTGGCAACGCCGGGCCGGCGGTCAACGTGCTGGCCGGCGCGATGCAGAACGCGCTGGGTCAATGAGCGGGGCGCCGGCGCCGGGTCGGGCAGGCTTGAAAAGTAGCGCGAACGGGAATATGTCGGGGCCATCTGCTAGATGAAGAAGTGGCGGTCACCGTTCCCTTAGTCGGGTACGGGGACAGGTTCGCAGACGCGTGTTCAGGCTTGCTCAGGCCCGAAGGGATAGTGATATGACGTTCGCCGCCATCACTACCGCCGGCTCCGAGCTGGCCGGTGCGGAGATGGCCGATTCCCAAGCCGCCGCGCGTTACATCGCCGACGGCTGCTTGGTGGACGCCCCGCTGGGCCGCGTTGGTCTCGAGATGGAGGGCCACTGCCACGACCCGGCGGACCCGCATCGCAGGCCCGGCTGGGACGAGATCGGCGAGGTGTTGGGGCGCCTGCCCGAGTTGCCGGGCGGCAGCCGGGTCACGGTGGAGCCCGGCGGTGCGGTGGAGCTGTCCGGCCCGCCGGCTGACGGCGTGGTCAGCGCCATCGACGCGATGCGGCGCGATCAGGCCGCGCTGCGGTCGGCGTTCGCCGACGCCGGCCTGGGTCTGGTATTCCTCGGCGCGGACCCGCTGCGGCCACCCAAGCGAATCAACCCGGGCGCGCGTTACCGCGCCATGGAGCAGTTCTTCGCGTCCAGCCGCTCGGGCGACGCGGGCTCGGCGATGATGACGTCCACAGCGTCCATCCAGGTCAACCTCGACGCGGGGCCGCGGGCCGGCTGGGCGGCGCGCGTGCGGCTGGCGCACGCGCTGGGACCCACCATGATCGCGATCGCCGCGAACTCCCCGATGCTGCGCGGCGAGTTCACCGGGTGGGCCTCCACCCGGCAGTGGGTGTGGGGCCAGATGGACGCGGCACGATGCGGGCCGGTCCTGGGCGCCAGCGGCGACGACCCCGGCACCGACTGGGCGCGCTACGCGCTCAAGGCGCCGGTGATGCTGGTACACGCCCCGGACGCCGCCGCGGTCACGCACTGGGTGCCCTTCGCCGACTGGGTGGACGGCCGGGTGTTGCTCGGCGATCGCCGTCCCACCGTCGCCGACCTGGAATACCACCTGACCACCCTGTTCCCGCCGGTGCGCCCAAGGCAGTGGCTGGAGATCCGCTATCTCGACAGCGTGCCGGACGAGTTCTGGCCGGCCGTGGTGTTCACGCTGACGGCCCTGCTCGACGACCCCGTCGCGGCCGAGACAGCGGCCGAGGCAGTCGAACCCGTGGCCACCGCATGGGACACCGCGGCCCGGGTGGGCCTGCGGGACCGGCGGCTGTACGCCGCGGCCAACCAGTGCGTGGCGATCGCCGCCGAGCTGGCGCCGCCCGAGCTCGGCGAGTCGATGCAGCGGCTGGTCGACGCCGTCGAACGGTGCCGATGTCCCGGCGACGACTTCTCCGATCAGGTGATCCAGCACGGCATCGCGCCCACCGTGGCGCGCCTGGCCCAAGGGGGGCTGTGACGTCCGCGGATGAATGCCGGGCGGGTCTCGCCGACGATCTGGCGCGGGCGCGGACGCGAACGTTGCGGCTGGTCGAGTTCGACGACGCCGAACTGTACCGGCAGTACGACCCCCTGATGAGCCCGCTGGTGTGGGACCTCGCGCACATCGGTCAGCAAGAGGAGTTCTGGCTGCTGCGGGCCGGCGACCCCGGTCGGCCGGGCATGTTGCCGCCTGCCGTCGAAGGCCTGTACGACGCCTTCGTGCACTCCCGCGCGAGCCGCGTCGAGCTGCCGCTGCTGTCACCGGATCGCGCGCGGGCTTATTGCCGGACGGTGCGCTCGGCCGCCCTCGACGCCCTCGACGCCCTACCCGAGGATGCCGACAGCTTCCCGTTCGCGTTGGTGATCAGCCACGAGAACCAGCACGACGAAACCATGCTGCAGGCGTTGAACCTCCGCAGCGGCGCCCCGCTGCTGCGCGACACCGCGGCCTTGCCGGCCGGCCGGCCAGGCGTGGCCGGCACCTCGGTGCTGGTGCCCGCCGGCCCGTTCGTGCTGGGCGTCGACGCGGCGAGCGAACCGTACTCGCTGGACAACGAGCGGCCCGCCCACGTCGTCGACGTGCCCTCGTTCCGGATCGGCCGGGTGCCGGTCACCAACGGCGAGTGGCGGCACTTCGTGGAAGACGGCGGATACCGGCAGCCACGCTGGTGGTCGGAGCGCGGTTGGGAGCATCGCCGGCGTGCGGGCCTCACGGCGCCGCAGTTCTGGAGCCCCGACGCGCGGACGCGCACCCGGTTCGGCCACGTCGAAGACATCCCGGCCGACGAACCGGTGCAGCACGTCACCTTCTTCGAGGCCGAGGCCTACGCCGCCTGGGCCGGCGCGCGGCTGCCCACCGAGATCGAATGGGAGAAGGCCTGCGCGTGGGATCCGGCCACCGGCCGTCGGCGCCGCTACCCGTGGGGGTCGCAGCCCCCGTCCGACGCACTGGCCAACCTGGGCGGCGGGGCGTTGCGCCCGGCGCCCGTCGGCGCCTACCCGGCCGGCGCCTCGGCGTACGGGGCCGAGCAGATGCTCGGCGACGTCTGGGAGTGGACCGCGTCCCCGCTGCGGCCCTGGCCCGGCTTCGTCCCGATGATCTACGAGCGCTATTCCCAGCCGTTCTTCGACGGCGACTACCGGGTGCTGCGTGGCGGCTCGTGGGCCGTGGAGCCCAGCATCCTGCGGCCGAGCTTCCGCAACTGGGACCACCCGATCCGGCGCCAGATCTTCTCCGGTGTCCGGTTGGCTTGGGACGCCGAGGATTTCGCCTGATGTGCCGCCACCTCGGTTGGCTCGGGGCCGACGTCACCGTCTCCTCGCTTGTGCTGGACCCCCCGTCGGGCCTGCGGGTGCAGTCGTACGCCCCGCGCCGGCAGAAGCACGGCCTGCTCAACGCCGACGGCTGGGGTGTCGGGTTTTTCGATGTCGCTGCGGAGCGGCAAGTTCCCCGCCGCTGGCGCAGCCCGGCGCCGCTGTGGGGTGACGCGTCGTTCGACTCCGTCGCGCCCGCGCTGCGCAGCCACTGCGTGGTGGCCGCGGTGCGCTCGGCGACGGTCGGGATGCCTATCGACGTCAGCGCGACGGCGCCGTTCACCGACGGCCAATGGCTGTTGTCGCACAACGGAGTTGTCGACCGCGCCGTGTTGCCCCCGACCTCGCGGGCCGAATCGGTCTGTGACAGTGCGCTACTCGCGGCGGCCATCTTCGAGCGCGGCCTCGATGCGCTCGGCGAGACGATCACCGAGATCGCGGCCGCCGACCCGAACGCGCGGCTGAACATCCTTGCCGCCAACGGTTCTCGCCTGCTGGCGACGGCCTGGGGAGACACGCTGTCGATCCTGCGCCGCGCCGATGGTGTCGTCCTGGCCAGCGAGCCCTACGACGACGACCCCGGTTGGGCGGAAGTGCCGGACTGCCACCTCGTCGAGGTCACCGCGACGGGTGTGGCGCTGACCCCGCTGGATCACTCGGAAGGTTATCGATGACGCTGACACTGTCCAACCACCTGGCCGCCGACTCCGCGCACCAGGCGTTGCGCCGTGACGTGTTCGACGGCCTGCAGCGGACGCCGAAGTCGTTGCCGCCCAAGTGGTTCTACGATTCGCTGGGCAGCCATCTGTTCGATCAGATCACGCGGCTGCCCGAGTACTATCCCACCCGCGCCGAGGCCGAGATCTTGCGCGCCCGGTCGGGCGAAGTGGCGGCGGCCAGCGAGGCCGACACCCTGGTGGAGCTCGGCAGTGGAACCTCGGAGAAGACCCGGCTGCTGCTCGACGCGCTGCGCGCCCGCGGATCGTTGCGCAGGTTCGTCCCGTTCGACGTCGACGCCGGCATCCTCTCGACGGCCGCTGCGGCCATCCAACGGGAATACGTGGGCGTCGAAATCAATGCCGTCTGCGGCGATTTCGAGGAACATCTGACCGAGATCCCGACCGGCGGGCGTCGCCTCTTCGTGTTCCTGGGGTCCACGATCGGCAACCTGACGCCAGGGCCGCGCGCGGAGTTCCTCTCGAGCCTGTCCGCCCAGATGCAGCCGGGCGACAGCCTGCTGCTCGGGACGGATCTGATCAAGGACATTCACCGGCTGGTGCGGGCCTATGACGACTCGGCCGGGGTGACCGCGGCGTTCAATCGCAATGTGCTGGCGGTGATCAACCGGCAACTCGACGCTGACTTCGACGTCGAGGCATACCAACACGTGGCGCGCTGGAACGCCGACGAGGAGCGCATCGAGATGTGGTTGCGCGCCGGCCACGCCCAGCGGGTCCGCGTCGACGCGCTCGACCTGACCGTGGATTTCGCGGCCGGCGAGGAGATGCTCACCGAGGTGTCGTGCAAGTTCCGCCCGGACGGGGTGAGCGCCGAATTGACCGGCGTGGGGTTGCGTCCCACCCGATGGTGGACGGACGCCGCGGGTGACTTCGGGTTGTCGCTGGCCGTGAAGTGACGCCCGCGGGTTCGCTGGCTGACCGGTGGCGGGCGGCCCGCCTGCCGGCGGCTGGGCTGCACCTGGACAGCGCGGCGTGTTCGCGCCAAAGCCTTTCCGTGATCGACGCCGCCGCCCAGCACGCGCGCAACGAGTCCGAAGTCGGCGGCTACGTCGCGGCCGAGGCGGCCGCACCCGCGCTCGACGCCGGACGGGTGGCGTTCGCCGCGCTGGCCGGCATGCCCGACGCCGAGGTGGTGTTCACAACGGGCTCCCTGAACGCCGTCGACCTGCTGCTCGGCGCCTGGCCGGCGGGGCGCCGCAAGGTGGCGTGCCTGCCGGGTGAGTACGGCCCCAACCTCGCGCTGCTGGCCGCCCATGGATTCGACCGTCAGCTGCTGCCGACGCTCGGGGATGGCCGGTTGGCGCTCGACGACGCGGCGATGGCGCTGGAGGCCGACCCCCCCGATTTGGTCCACCTGACCGCTGTCGGCAGCCACAGCGGTGTGGTGCAACCGCTGCCGATGGTGGCGCAACTGTGCCGCGAGATGGGGCTGCCGCTCGTGGTCGACGCCGCGCAGGCGCTGGGCCAGGTGGACTGCGCGGTCGGCGCCGACGTGACCTACGCGTCGTCGCGCAAGTGGATCGCCGGGCCGCGCGGGGTCGGGGCCCTCGCGGTGCGCCGGGAGCTGATGGCGGGCCTGCGGCCGCGGCTGGCGGCGCCGGATTGGCTCGCGGGGTCGTTTTCGGTGGCCCAGCAGCTTGAGTTCGGTGAAGCCAATGTCGCGGCGCGCCTGGGATTCTCGCTGGCGTTAGGCGAGCATCTGGCGTACGGGCCGGAGGCGGTGCGCGGGCGGCTGGCCGAGCTGGGCGCCGCGAGCCGCCGGGCGCTGGCCGACGTGCCCGGCTGGGCGGTGGTCGAAGAGGTCGACGAGCCGAGCGCGATCACCACGCTGGCGCCCGTCGACGGCGCCGACCCGCAAGTGGTGCAGTCGTGGCTGCTGGCCGAGCGGCGGATCCTGATCACCTTCGTCGGCGTGCAGCGGGCGCCCCTGCAGCTGGCCGGGCCGGTGCTGAGGCTCTCGCCACATCTCGACACCACGGCCGGCGATCTGGAGACCTTCGCCGCGGCGCTGATCGCCGCGACCGCGGCGACGTCGGCCTGAGAACTAGCCCGCCTTGTGCGCCGTCAGCAGGTAGGCGGGCATCTTGATCCGGCCCCTGTCGTCGCGTTCATGCGGCGGGAATTCGAAGGGAGCATCGGGAATCTCGACGACATTCGACAGGATGTAGGCCGGGCGGATCTCGTCGACCTCCCAGTACTTGCTCACCGCCGCGCGCAATTCGTCCTCGTCGACTTCGTTGGGCTTCGGTTGCATTTCGGCGGGAAAGGCGCCCTTGGCGAACACCAGGACGAACAAGCTGGCGCCCGGCGCGGCCGCGCGGTGAATGGAGCTCAGGTAGCCGTCGCGCCCCTCGACGGGCAGCGAATGAAACAGCGTGGAATCGACGACGGTGGAGAAGCGGCCGTCATAGCCGCTGAACGACGTGATGTCCGCCTGCACGAAGCTGGCGGTCGTCAAGCCCCGCTCCTGCGCGGCCGCCGGGGCCGCCGCGACCGCGGTCGGCGTCAGGTCGACACCGACCACCGTGTAGCCCTGGGCGGCGAGCGCCAACGACAGCTCGGCGACCCCGCAGCCGGCGTCCAGCACGTCGCTGCGAAACCTGCCGGCGGCGACGAGAGCGGCCAGCTCCGGTTGCGGCTCACCGATGTTCCACGGCGGCGGGCCCTCGAAATGCGCCTGCTCGCGGTAGGCGCTGTCCCAGTCCATGACCTGATCGTCGGGCATGGTTTCAACGTACCCCCGCGGTCAGGACTCCCAGGTGTGCACCGGCTCGTTGGCGTGCATGTGCTCGCAGTACCGGCGCAGCATCTCGGCCAGCGCCGCGGGCCGGGTCATACCTGCATCTTCCAGCGTGCGCACGGTGGCCACCTGCCAGCCGGCGCCGTTGCGGCCGGTCCTCGCGCGGCCCTCGATGACCCCCAGGAAGCGGTCGCGCACCTCCGCGTCCACGCCCCAGCGGCGCAGCCCATCGTCGGCGATCGGCAGCAACGTGTCGAGCACCAGCGTGGTCGCCGCCACCTCGCCCAGGCCCGGCCACTGCAGCCGGGCGTCGATGCCGTTGCGCGCCGCCTCGAGAAAATTGGCTTGTGCCGCAGCGAAATCCATGCTCGCCCACACGGGATCGGTGTCCTCGGACAGACTACGCAGCAGTCCGTAGAAGAAGGCCGAATTCGCCAGCATGTCCACCACGGTCGGCCCGGCCGGCAACACCCGATTCTCCAGCCGCAGGTGCGGTCGCCCGTCGACCACGTCGTAGACCGGCCGGTTCCACCGGTACACGGTGCCGCTGTGCAGCCGCATCTCGGACAGCCGCGGTGCCCGCCCGGCGGCCAGCTCGGCGAGCGGATCCTCGTCGGACACCTCGGGCAGCAGGGGAGGGAAGTAGCGGATGTTCTCCTGGTACAGGTCGAGGACCGAGGAGATCCACCGTTCGCCGAACCACACCCGCGGCCGCACCCCCTGGGACTTCAGCTCCTCGGGCCGGGTGTCGGTGGACTGCGTGAACAGCTCGATGCGCGTCTCGGCCCACAGTTGGTGGCCGAAGAAGTATGGCGAGTTGGCGCCCAGCGCGAGCTGCGGCCCGGACACCGCCTGGGCTGCGTTCCAGTTGGCGGCGAATGTCTCCGGCGCGACCTGCAGATGCAATTGGATGCTGGTGCAGGCGGATTCGGGCGCTATCGACACGGCCTGCCAGCTCAGCGGTTCGGGGCCGGAGATCTTGATCGGGATGTCCTCGCCGCGGGCGGTGAAGATCGACTCGTTGAGCGCGGCATACCGGCGCGAGTCGCTCATCCAGCCGGTGGCCAGATGCTCGGGCATCAGCGTGGGCAGGATTCCGATCATCACGATGTGCGCCCCGCCGAGGCCGGCCTTGATCTCGGCGTCGTTCAGGCTGGCCCGCACCTCACCTTCGAGGTCCAGCGCGGTGTGTCCGGGCAGGGCGTGGGGTGGCACGTTGAATTCGATGTTGTAGGCGCCCAATTCCGGCTGGAACGCCGGGTCCCCGATGGCGTCCAGCACATCGCGGTTCGACATCGCCGGCTGATAATCGGCGTCGACCAGGTTGCACTCGATCTCCATGCCGGTGAGCGGCTTGTCGGAGTCGAAGTGCGACTGCGCGAGCATCGTTTCCAGGACGTCCAGGCAAAGTTCAAGCTTGCGCTGGTACTCCCGACGATGTGCGCTGGTGTACGTGGTGCGCTTGACCTCTTCGCCCACACCGCCGATGGAACAGGGTTACCGCCGGTAACGCAAGCAACCCGGCCGCTTGTCGAGTCGGGCAGACCATGATGGACTCCTGACGTGTCCGACTTCGTCGCCGCCATCGACCAGGGAACCACCAGCACCCGCTGCATGATCTTCGATCACGACGGCACCGAGGTCGCTCGGCATCAGCTCGAGCACGAACAGATCCTGCCCCGTGCCGGTTGGGTCGAGCACGACCCGGTGGAGATCTGGGAGCGTACCTCGTCGGTGCTGATGTCGGTGTTGAACCGCGCCAACCTGACCGCCAAAGACATTGCTGCCCTTGGTATCACGAATCAGCGGGAGACCACGCTGGTGTGGGATCGGCGCACCGGGCGGCCCTATTACAACGCCATCGTCTGGCAGGACACCCGCACCGACCGCATCGCTTCGGCGCTGGAACGCGACGGCCACGGCGACGTGATCCGCCGCAAGGCGGGCCTGCCGCCGGCGACGTACTTCGCCGGTGGCAAATTGCAGTGGATCTTGGAGAACGTCGACGGGGTGCGGGAGGCGGCCGAAAGCGGCGACGCGCTGTTCGGCACCCCGGACACCTGGGTGCTGTGGAATCTGACCGGCGGCCCGCGCGGCGGCGTGCACGTGACCGACGTGACCAACGCCAGCCGGACCATGCTGATGGACCTCGAAACCCTGGACTGGGACGACGAGTTGCTGTCATTCTTCGCCATCCCGCGTGCGATGCTGCCGGCGATCGCGCCGTCGTCGTCGCCGCAGCCGTACGGCGTCTCCGCAGCAACCGGGCCCGTCGGTGGCGAGGTGCCGATCACCGGGGTCCTCGGTGACCAGCATGCCGCGATGGTGGGCCAGGTGTGCCTGTCGGAAGGGGAGGCGAAAAACACCTACGGCACCGGAAACTTCCTGTTGCTCAACACCGGCGAGACGATCGTGCGATCGGACAACGGGCTGTTGACCACCGTCTGTTACCAGTTCGGCGACGCCAAACCCGTTTACGCGCTCGAAGGCTCGATCGCGGTCACCGGGGCCGCCGTGCAGTGGCTGCGCGACCAGTTGGGCATCATCAGCGGTGCCGCGCAAAGCGAGTCGTTGGCGCGTCAGGTAACCGACAACGGCGGGGTCTATTTCGTCCCGGCGTTCTCCGGGCTGTTCGCGCCCTATTGGCGATCCGACGCCCGGGGCGCGATCGTGGGGCTGTCGCGGTTCAACACCAACGCGCACCTCGCCCGCGCGACGCTGGAGGCGATCTGCTACCAGAGCCGCGACGTGGTGGACGCGATGGCGGCGGATTCCGGTGTGCGCCTTGAGGTTTTGAAGGTGGACGGCGGCATCACCGCCAATGACCTCTGCATGCAGATTCAGGCCGACGTGCTCGGGGTCGACGTGGTGCGGCCGGTGGTGGCCGAAACGACCGCGCTGGGCGCGGCCTATGCAGCGGGTTTGGCGGTGGGGTTCTGGGCCGGTCCGTCCGACCTGCGGGCGAACTGGCACGAAGACAAGCGGTGGACGCCGGCCTGGACCGACGAGCAGCGCGCCGCCGGCTACGCGGGTTGGCGCAAGGCGGTGCAGCGGACCCTGGACTGGGTCGACGTGACCTGATCCAGGGTCCGCTGTGTGCTACGGGCTCAGTCTTCGCCGAGGATGCCGTAGACCTCGCGTCGCGCGTTGTTGAGGATCTCGACGATGCGCTGTTGCTGCTCGGCGGTGGCGGTGTGCGCGGACTGCGCGACCGCGCCGAACAGCTGGCCGACGGCCGCCCGCAGGTTCATGTGACCCGGGTCGGCCCCTTCGGCGATCTCGTCCCACGGCGGGGTCTCCACCTTCTCGGCCGCCGTGCGGCCCTCGTCGGTCAGCTCGAACAGCTTCTTGCTGCCCTCGCTCTCGCTCGCGGTGATCAGGCCCTCGTCGGTCAGCAACTGCAGCGTCGGGTAGACCGAACCGGGGCTGGGCTTCCAGAGTCCGTTACTGCGTTCGGCGATCTGCTGGATCATCTCGTAGCCGTGCATCGGCCGCTCGGCGAGCAGCGCCAGGATGGCCGCGCGGACGTCACCGCGCTTGCCGCGACCGGGGCCGCCGCGCCGCCATCCGCCGCGCCGGCCGCCCGGGCCGAAACCGAAACCCGGACCGAATCCGGGGCCGAAACCCGGGCCGAAGCCCGGACCGAAACCGGGGCCGAAGCCCTGGTCCCCGGTGTGGTCGCGCAGGTGTTCGAAGAATTCGCGCCGGGCTTGGCGCCGGGCGCCGTGCAGGGCGCGCCGTTGGACCGGGCCGGTGCCGAAGCCGAAGCCCTGACCGGCGAACGGTCCGACGGGTGGAGTGAATGGATTGCTCATGTTTGTTGTCCTCATGTTCTCGGGGTAGCGCACCGTCTGTGCGCTTCGAAGTATCACGATATATCGGAAACGATCGCGATGCAACGGTTGCCTTGAAGACGGCCCGAGTGAACCCCGATGACCTGCGGTTCGGCGACCATGCCGGCCGCTGCTCGCGTCGCCCGCCCGGTTTGCGCCCGACGGGCGGCGGGTAGGAACTCTGGGATGAACGCTGATAACTCCAACCTCGCGGTGGGCAGCGGAACCTCCAGCCCGACCGACCCCGCGCGGGGCGGCAGCGGTCCCAGAAGTGGCGGCCGCAACGTATGGCCGTGGGTCAACTGGGCCCTGGCGCTGGCCATGGTGCCCGCCGCCGCCATCGTGATGCTTTTCGCGCTGGGCGCGGTGATGAGTACCGGCGGTTGCTCCGACCGCAGTTGCCCGAACCTGGGCCATGGGGGAATCGATTTCGGGACCGCGTTCTACGGCGCCCCTGCTGTCGCCGTCGTGGTCATCGTCATTTCGCTGTTCACCGCCAAGCGTCGCGGTGGGATCGCGGTTCCCCTGCTCGGCTGGGCGCTGTTGATCGCCGACGTCCTGCTCATGGCGGCAAGCGTCTCCGGCTAGCGCACCCGTCAGTTCGGCGGTGAGAAACCGCCCGGCGCGGGATTCGCCGGCGCCTGGTGCGCGGCGCCCTGGTCCGGCCACGGGACGGCCTGCGGCGGCGGCGCCGGCGGCCAGGCTGACCACGGTGCGGGGACCGCCTGCGGCATCGCGGGACGCAGCCGTGCGAGTTCCCGGCGGTGCCGTTCGGCGAGCACGGCGGCGAGCACCAATTCCGGCGGGGCGCCCGGCGGGGGCGGCGGCGCGATGCAAGACACCACGTCGCCGGCGATGCGGTATGCCATCTGGTGGCGTAGCTGGCGATCGAGTTGCGGTGCACGCGAGAGGAATTGGCGTGCAACCTCGGCTTGGCCCGGGGACAGGCCGGAAAGTTGCAAAGACGAGGCCCACCAGGCGAGCGACGGCGGCATCACGGGAGGGGGACCCAGGCGGGGCCCGCGTTCGTTCACGACCACGGTGCCGGCGAAGATGTCGCCGATTCGCTTGGCCTTCGGGGACAGGATGCTGCAGATGACGGCCGGACTCCCGAACAGCATCCAGATCTCCACCACCGCCGCCAGTGCCCGAAACAGTGCCTGCCGGAACCGTTCTGGGCCGCCGTCGTCGGACACCACCCGCAGGCCCATCGCGATCTTGCCCACCGACCGTCCGCGCGTTGCCGTTTCGAGCGTCACCGGATAGCCGACGAGCACTAGCACGGTGAAGATTAGCAGCACGGCGGTGCTCAGCGCCGAGTCGTACTGGGTGAGCGTGGCGGCCCACAACATCAGTCCGAGCAGGTAGCAGACGACCATCACGGCGATATCGATCAGTGCGCTCAACGCCCGCACCGGCAACTGGGCGATCTGCACGTCGAGCACGACCGCGTCGCCGGTCACCAC
>NZ_LZJJ01000039.1:0-41022 GCF_001667625.1 Mycobacterium sp. E1715 | reverse complement strand
CCTCGCGCGCAACGTGCGTCGCGACGATCTGCTGGCGCGCGTGAGTGACGAGGAATTCGCCATCCTCCTCGGCGACGGATCCGACCTGGTCGCGGCGCGCGCCCAGGCGGGCCGGTTGCTCGAAGGCATGAGCATCCCGTTCGAACTCGATGCGATCAGCGTGGAGATCGACGCCTGCATCGCCATCGCCCTCTACCCCGACCACTGCGACCACCCCCAGGAGCTGTTGAATCGCGCCGAGGCGGCGGTCCCGCACGCCAAGTCGGCCGTCAGCAGGATCGCGGTGTACGAGTCGGCCTATGAGGCCGATCGCGACCACGATCCCAACCTGGTGCGGGAGCTGCGCGCCGCGCTGAACGACGGCGACCAGTTCACGCTGCACTATCAGCCCAAGGTCAACGCGAACGACAGCGTCCACAGTGTGGAGGCGCTGCTGCGCTGGCAGCATCCCACCCGCGGGCTGCTGCTGCCGGAGGCGTTCCTGCCCGCCGCGGAGCGCGCCGGTTTGATGCGCGCGGTGGCCCATCGCACGATCAACCTGACGCTCGAGCAGATTCGGTCCTGGCGCGAGCAGGGCATCCCGCTGACGGTCGCGGTGAACCTGTCGACGGCGAACCTGCTCGACCTCGACCTCGCGGTCACCATCGAGCGGCTGCTGCGGAACCACGGCTTGCCTCCCGAGGCGCTGATCGTCGAGATCACCGAGAGCGCACTCGTCGACTCCGAGCGGTCCCGCGACACCGTCGCCGCCCTGCGGCTGCTGGGCGTTCGGATCTCGCTGGACGATTACGGCACCGGGTGGTCGTCGCTGGCCCGCCTGCAGGATGTGACGGTCGACGAGTTGAAGCTCGACCGGCGATTCGTCGCGCGCCTGGCCCAGGACCCCCGGTCGGTGGCCATCGTCCAGTCCACCGTGGACCTGGCGCAGAATCTGGGCGCCGACCTCGTCGCCGAGGGGGTGGAGGACGAGCTGACCCTGAGCGCGCTGCGCGGATGCGGCTGCACCATCACCCAGGGCTTCGTGCACAGCCCGCCGTTGCCGCCGGACGAACTGCGGCGCTGGATCACCAACAGGAGCGCCATCGCAGGACCGGTCGACTCCGAGCGGTCGGGCGTGACGGACTGAGGAGCTAGAACAACTCCTTGGCCAGCAATTCCAGCGTCGCGACCCGCGCCGGCGCGGTAGCCGGGTCGGTGCCTCGGTGGGCCGATGCGACCGGGTGGACCATCACCTCGTCGACGTCGAACCGTTGCGCCAGCGCCCGCAGCTGTTCGGCGGCCTCGGCCGGCGTACCGAGGACCGCCCGGCGCAGCCCACTGTCCACGATGAGCCGCTGTTGCGGCGTCAGCTCGGCGCCTTCGGCCTCCTCGACGAGCGGCACCGGGCCCAGGGGCTGCCCGGTGCGCAGCTTTGCCATCATCTGCAGGTTGGGCAGCATCAATGCCGTTGCCTCGTCGTGGGTTTCGGCCACGGCGGCGTTCACCGTCAGGAACGTCACCGGCTCGGGCGTGAGCTTGCTCGGCCTGAACCTCGAGCGGTACACGTCGAGCGCCTCCTCGGTTCCCTGGCCGGAGAAGTGGTGTGCGAACACGTACGGCAGCCCCTTGGCGGCGGCCAGGTGCGCCGAGTACATCGACGACCCCAGCAGCCACAGGCGTGGTTCGCCGGCCGCGGCCGGGGTGGCCTTGAGCCGGTAGTCCCCCGAGCGCAGCGGCACCACGACGCCGCGCGCGCTCATCAGCGCCGCCACGTCGTCGAGGTATTCCGGGAAGTTTTCGATGTCCTCGTCGCCGCGGCTACCACGCAGCGCGTAGGAGGTCACCGGATCGGATCCGGGCGCTCGGCCGATGCCGAGGTCGATGCGGCCGGGGGCGGCGGCTTCCAGCAGCGCGAACTGCTCGGCCACCGCCAGGGGCGCGTGATTGGGCAGCATCACGCCGCCGGACCCGAGGCGCAGCCGCGTGGTTTGCGCGGCCAGGTAGGCGATCAGGACCGGCGGGCTGGTGGCGCCCACGGACGGCATGTTGTGGTGCTCGGCGACCCAATAGCGCGTGAAACCCAGCCGATCCGCGGCCTGGGCCAGCTGCACGGTGGCCGCCAGCGCATCACGGGTCGTCTGGTCGGTGCGCACCGGGACCAGGTCGAGGACGGAAAGACGCACGTTCGCGTCAACGCCTTCCGGCCCGCGAACGTTCCCGGCCTCCTCGCGAGCAGACACAAAATCGCACGCCCGCCCGGCGTGGCGGGCGACTTTGCGTCTGCTCGGCCGAAGGACTGTCAGTAGTCCTTGAGGGTGATCGAGCTGACGATGCGGTCGAAGACCTCCTGCGGAATGGGCGCCCCGCCCGGGATGTTGTCGACGACCAGCCATTGGTTGCGCTTGACGTAGTCGTTGAACTCCTTGTGGTAGTTGGCGAAGCCGAGTTCGTAGTCATCACCCGCGGCGGCGAGCTCGCCGGCCAGGATGTAGGCGCCCAGCAACGCGACGCTGGTGCCCTGGCCCGAGAGCGGCGAGCAGCAATATCCGGCGTCGCCGACCAGCGCGACCCTGCCCTTCGACCAGCGGTCCATCTTGATCTGCGACATCTCGTCGAAGTAGAAGTCCGGTGCGCTGCGCATGTACTCGAGCAACTGGGGACGCACCCAGCCGTCGCCGGCCATCCGCCGTTCCAGCTCGGCGAACTGCGCCTCGGTGTCCCGGTAGTCGATCCGCAGATCGGTTTCCATGAAACCGAGCATGGCCCGGGCCTCGGCGTTGTTGCGGGCGCTGTAGACCCCCGCCATGGTGGAGTCCCCGTAGTGCCAGGTCTGCCAGTAGTCGAGTTCCAGGAAGTTGGGGACGGTGAAGATCGCCGCGTGGGTGCCCAGGCGCTCGATGAACTGTTCCTCGGGGCCGAACACCAACCGGCGCACGTTGGAGTGCAGTCCGTCCGCCCCGACGACCAGGTCGAAGCTGCGCGCGGGGGCACGTTCGAAGGTCACGTTGACGGCCGCGCCGTCGTCGTCCAAGCCGGTGATGGTGTCGTCGAAAATATACTCGGACGTCCATTGGCTTGCGCCGTAAAGCAATTCGACCAGGTCGTCGCGCAGCAGCTCGATGTCGGGGCTGTCGATGGGGCCGCCGGTGGGTGTCGCCTCGGTATCGCGCGACAGCTCGTTGCCGTCGCTGTCGACGACGGAAGCGCCGCGAATTTGCGTCCTCCGCTTCTGAGCGGCGGCCAGCAGCCCCATGCGTTCCAGCACTCCCAGCGCCGGCCCGCGCACGTCGATCGCCTGGCCGCCCGGTCGCGGGCCGGGGTGGCGCTCCACCACGGTGACCGAATAGCCGTGCCGTCCAAGCCAATAAGCCGCCGTCGCACCGGCCACGCTGGCGCCGGAAATCAGAACGTCAGTCATTAATCCCTGCCAGCCTTTTCGCATCCCGGAAAACGTCGTCGAGCATCGCTGGTGTCAACCTACCGGTAAACATGTTTTGCTGGCTCGGGTGGTAACAGCCGAGTAACCGCACACCGGGCGCGAATTGCGCCACGACCCCGTGGCCGAACCGCGGCTTGCGCATCGCGGACGCGCCCGGCAACCGCAGCGCGATTTGCCACGCGAACCCGCCCAGAGCCACGATCACGCGCACGTGCTCGGACACCAGCCGCCATTCGGCTTCCAGCCAGGGCCAGCAGGTGTCCCGTTCCGCGGGCGTCGGGGCGTTGGCCGGCGGAGCGCACCGCACCGGCGCAGCGATCCGAACCCCGTTGGCCCGCAACCCATCCGCGGCATCCACGCTGGTCGGCTGGTTCACCAGCCCGGCCCGGTGCAGCGCCGCGTACAGCTGATCGCCGGACCGGTCGCCGGTGAACATGCGCCCGGTCCGGTTGGCGCCGTGCGCCGCGGGCGCCAACCCGACGATCAGCAGCCGGGGCCGTTCCGAGCCCCAGCCCGGCACGGGCCGGCCCCAATACGGCTGGTCGGCGAAGGCGCGGCGCTTCAGGGCGGCGACGTCCTCGCGCCAGTCGACCAGCCGGGGGCACGCGCGGCAGACGCTGATCAAGGCGTCGAGTTCGGGGATCGACGGGGCCCGGGGAGCCAGCGCGGCGACCTGCGTGGGGTCGGCGGCCACCGGGGTCTGCGGGGTCGCCGGGTCCCCCGGCCAACCGGTGCCGGGAACCACTGGAGAATCGAACGCCTGGCCGGTACGTGGGTGGACGAGCACATCAACATCCTGCAGTCAGCCGGTGCGCGACCGCCGAACCCCCCGGATATTCGGTGGTCGGGCCGCGGATCAGCGGCTACATTCTCCCCGGGATACCCATGAGCCACACGAGCCGCGGCCCGGCACTTCTGATCATGTCCGCCACGCTGCTGGCGACGACGGGCACCGGCATCTCGATCATCGCGTTCCCCTGGCTGGCGTTGCAGCACCACGACCGCGCCAGGGACGCGTCCGTCGTGGCCGCCGCGATGACCCTGCCGCTGGTGCTTTCCACGCTGGTCGCCGGCACCGCCGTCGACCTGGTGGGCCGCCGCCGCGTGTCGCTGGTCTCCGACTCACTGTCCTGCGCGGCGGTGGCCGCCGTTCCGCTGACCGCCTTGTTGCTGGGGGCCGACGCGATCAACGTCGCGGAACTGGCGGTGCTGGGGTTCTGCGCGGCGGCCTTCGACCCGGCCGGGACGACGGCACGCCAGTCGATGCTGCCGGAGGCGGCCGCCCGGGCGGGCTGGTCATTGGACCGCACCAACAGCATCTACGAGGCCGTGCTCAATCTCGGGTTCATGGTGGGTCCGGGGATCGGCGGCCTGATGATCGCGACGGTTGGCGGCATCAACACCATGTGGTTCACGGCGGGGTGTTTCGGGTTGTCGCTCTTGGCGATTGGCGCGCTGCGGCTCGAGGGCGCCGGAAAGCCGCACCACGCGACCCGCCCGGACGGCCTGGTGTCCGGGATCGCTGAGGGTCTGCGGTTCGTGTGGAGGCTGCGGGTGCTGCGGACGCTCGGTCTGATCGACCTGGCCGTGACCGCGCTCTACCTGCCGATGGAAAGCGTGCTGTTCCCAAAGTATTTCGCCGACCGGCACCAGCCCGCGCAGCTGGGTTGGGCGTTGATGGCGCTCGCGATCGGCGGCGTGGCGGGCGCGCTCGGCTACGCGGCGCTGTCGAGATACACCCGCCGGCGTACGGCGGTGCTGACGGCGACCCTCACCTTCGGCGCCGCGACGGTCGGCATCGCCTTCCTGCCGCCGCTGCCGGTGATCCTGGTGCTCTGCGGGGTGACCGGCCTGGTGTACGGGCCGATCCAGCCCATCTACAACTACGTCATGCAGACCCGGGCACCGCATCACCTGCGCGGCCGCGTGGTCGGGGTGATGGCGGGGCTGACCTACGCGGCCGGGCCGTTGGGCCTGCTGGTGGCCGGCCCGCTCACCGACGCCGCCGGGCTGCAGGTCACGTTCCTGGCGCTGGCGGTACCGATCCTGGCGATCGGGCTGGTGGCCTCGAGGCTGCCGTCGCTGCGGGACCTGGACCGCGCGCCGGAGTTGGAGGCGAGTACGCCGTCGCCGCCGTGATTCACTCGCCGAGGATCTTGCGCTTCTGCTGCTCGAATTCCTCGTCGGTGAGCAGGCCGCGCTCCTTCAGCGCGGCCAGCCGCTCGAGCCGCTCGATCGGGTCTTGCCGGGCTTGCGCCGCGGGCGCCGGCATCGCCGCGCCGAACGCCTGCTGCTGCATCTCGGCTCCGCGGCGCATCATCTCCTCCCGGAAGGCGGTCGGATCCGAGATGGCGCGCCGGATGACATCGGTCATCGGCATTCCCATCACCTGGGCGCCCGCCAGGTCGGGGCGGGCGGCGGTCACGGCGTCGATGGCCGCGTCGGCGGTGGCGGCCGGCCGGTGGTCGAGCTGCACGCGGCTGTGGTCCTTCGGGTCATAGAGCACCGCCAGCCTCAGGCCCGGCCGCGGCGGGCTCAGCTGGGGTAGCAGTGCGGTGACGCTGGCGTCGAACGGCGCTTCGCCCTCGGGCGTGACCCGCAGCAGCAGCTTCCAGCGAACCTCGGTGTTGTTGACCAGGTTCGGGTTGCCGACCGTGACCGAGATCGCCGACTGCTCGGCGGCCAGGACGTCCGCGAACGCGCGGGTGCCGACTTTGCTGAGATCTCTGCGTCCGAACACTTGGACCCGACCTTTCACAAGAATCGCTCCACTGTACAGCGCGGATGGGACCGTAGGATCGGGTCGTGAGTGCTGACCTCCTGGCCGAGCTGATCGCCGGCCTGCCCGACGGCATGGTCGTCACCGACCCGACCGTCACCGAGGGCTACCGGCAGGACCGCGCGTTCGACCCGTCGGCCGGCAAACCGTTGGCCGTGGTTCGCCCACGCCGCACCGAGGACGTGCAGACCGTGTTGCGCTGGGCGTGCGGGCACGGGATCCCGGTGGTGACCCGCGGGGCCGGCAGCGGCCTGTCCGGCGGGGCGACGGCGCTGGACAACGGCATCGTGCTGTCGACGGAGAAGATGCGCGACATCACCGTCGACCCGGTGACCCGCACCGCGGTATGTCAGCCCGGCCTGTTCAACGCCGAGGTCAAGAAGGCCGCCGCCGAGCACGGCCTGTGGTACCCGCCCGATCCGTCGTCGTTCGAGATCTGCAGCATCGGCGGCAACATCGCCACTAACGCCGGTGGGCTGTGTTGCGTGAAGTACGGCGTCACCACCGACTATGTGCTGGGCATGCAGGTGGTGCTGGCCGACGGCACGGCGGTGCGGCTCGGTGGCCCGCGACTCAAGGACGTCGCGGGGCTCTCGCTGACGAAACTCTTCGTCGGCAGCGAGGGCACCCTGGGCGTCGTCACCGAGGTCACGCTGCGGTTGGTGCCCAAGCAGAACGCGTCCAGCATCGTGGTGGCCTCTTTCGCGACGGTCGAGGCGGCCGTCGAGGCGGTTCTGGGCGTCACCGCGCGGCTGCGCCCCTCGATGCTGGAGTTCATGGATTCGGTGGCGATCAACGCCGTCGAGGACACCCTGCGCATGGACCTGGATCGCGGCGCGGCCGCCATGCTGGTGGCCGGCTCCGACGAGCGGGGGCGCGCGGGCAGCGAGGACGCATCGGTGATGGCCGCGGTGTTCGCGGAATGCGGTGCGGCGGAGGTGTTTTCGACCGACAATCCCGACGAGGGCGAGGCGTTCGTCGCCGCCCGCCGGTTCTGCATTCCCGCGGTGGAAGCGAAGGGGTCGCTGCTGCTCGAGGATGTCGGGGTGCCCCTGCCGGCGTTGGGCCGGTTGGTCACCGGCATCGCGGACATCGCGGCCGAGCGCGACCTGACGATCTCGGTCATCGCCCACGCCGGCGACGGCAACACCCACCCGCTGATCGTGTACGACCCCGCCGACGCCGCGATGACTGAGCGCGCCAATCTCGCGTTCGGCGAGATCATGGACCTCGCCGTCGGGCTCGGCGGCACGATCACCGGCGAGCACGGCGTCGGCCGGTTGAAGCGGCCGTGGCTGGCCGGCTACCTCGGGCCCGAGGTGATGGAGCTCAACCGGCGCATCAAGCAGGCCCTGGACCCCCAGGGCATCCTCAACCCCGGCGCGGGCATCTAGTTTCTCCGCTCATCGCCCGGCGCGCGGGGCGCTCGGCGTCCACCGCCCCGCCGGCCGGGGGTGGTTGACATCGCCGTGCAATTGTCGTACGAATGAGACATGGCTGCGGTTATGTCTCACCACGCGCCGGTCACGTTCGAGCTGGCCACCGCGGACACCTGGCCGGAGCCCTGGCCGATGTACCGGGCGCTGCGCGACCACGATCCGGTGCACCATGTCGTACCGGCCAAACGGCCCGAGCACGACTATTACGTGCTGTCCCGGCACGCGGATGTGTGGGCCGCCGCGCGTGATCACGAGACCTTCTCCTCCGCGCAAGGGTTGACGGTCAACTACGGCGATCTGGAAATGATCGGGCTGCAGGACAATCCGCCGTTCGTGATGCAGGATCCGCCGGTGCACACGGAGTTTCGCAAGCTGGTGTCGCGTGGGTTTACGCCGCGACAGGTCGAGGCCGTTGAACCGAAGGTCCGCGAGTTCGTGGTGGAGCGCATCGAGGGGTTGCGCGCCGCCGGGGGTGGCGACATCGTCACCGAGCTGTTCAAGCCGCTGCCCTCGATGGTGGTCGCCCACTACCTCGGTGTGCCCGAAGCGGATCGGGCGCAATTCGACTGGTGGACGGACGTGATCGTCGCGGCCAACACCGCCGAAGGCGGCGTGGCCGGGGCGCTGGATACGGTCGGCGACGCGGTCGGGTCGATGATGGCCTACTTCACCCACCTGATCGAGCGGCGTCGCAGCGAGCCCGGGGACGACACCATCTCGCACCTGGTGGCGGCCGGGGTGGGCGCCGACGGCGACATCGCCGGCACGCTGTCGGTGCTGGCGTTCACGTTCACCATGGTGACCGGGGGCAACGACACCACCACCGGAATGCTGGGCGGCTCAATGCCTTTGCTGCATCAGCGGCCCGACCAGCGACGGCTTCTCGTCGAGGATCTGGGCCTGATCCCCGACGCGGTGGAAGAGCTGCTGCGGCTGACCTCGCCGGTGCAGGGGCTGGCCCGCACGACCACCCACGACGTGACGATCGGCGACACCACCATCCCCGCCGGCCGCAAGGTGTTGCTGTTGTATGGGTCGGCCAACCGGGACGAGCGTCAATACGGTCCGGACGCGGGCGAGCTCGACGTGACCCGCCGCCCGCGCAACATCCTGACCTTCAGCCACGGCGCGCACCACTGCCTGGGCGCGGCGGCGGCCCGGATGCAATCGCGGGTGGCCCTGACCGAATTGCTCACCCGCTGCCCGGATTTCGAGGTGGACGAGTCCGCGATCGTCTGGTCGGGCGGCAGTTACGTGCGGCGTCCGCTGTCCGTGCCGATTCGGGTGAAGTCCTGATGCCGAACGACTGGCTCGGCGCGCACCGCAGCGAGGCCGCCGCGGACCGGATCCTCGACGCGGCGGAGCGGCTCTACACCGAACGCGACCAGGCTTCGATCGGCATGAACGAGATCGCCAGGGCCGCGGGGTGTTCCCGTGCCACGCTGTACCGGTACTTCGAGAACCGGGAGGCGCTGCGCACCGCATACGTGCACCGCGAGACACGCCGGCTGAGCCGCGAGATCAAGGAGCAGATCGGCGGCATCGAGGACCCCCGGGAGCGGCTGGTCGCGAGCATCACCGCCACGCTGCGGATGGTTCGCGGCAGCCGCGCGCTGGCGTCGTGGTTCGCCGTCAGCCGGCCACCGATCGGCGCCGAGGTCGCCGCGCAGTCCGAGGTGATCACCGCGCTGGCCGCCGCGTTCGTCGGCTCGCTCGGCCCCGAGGACCCCGCCATCGTGGAGCGCCGGGCGCGCTGGGTGGTGCGGGTGATCGCGTCGCTGCTGCAGTTCCCGGGTCGAGACGACGCCGACGAGAAGGCGATGATCGAGGAGTTCCTCGTCCCGATCGTCACGCCGGTCTCCGCCCGGGGCTAGGCGCAACCCAAAGTCGTCACGCCCGTCACTCCGGTCCCCGGCCGGAAGGAATGCCCGAACTGCCCGCCTCATAGCGACAAGCCGGCATAGCCGCGCCGCGTCGGCTCAGGTCCGCACGCGGGTGAACCGGTGCAGCAGCCAGGCCAACGGAATCGTCACCACCATCGTCGCGAGGAACAGGTTCAGCATCGAGCCGGTGTAGACGTGGGCGCGAACGATGTAGACCATCGCGAATTCCATGGTGATCAGGTGGATCAGGAAGATCTCGTAGGAGATCTCCCCCAGCCACACCATCGGCCGCGTCGCCAGCAGGCGCCAGTACCACCCCCGATCCCCCAGGGCCAGCGGCGCCACGGCGAGGGCGGCGATCACGGCGTAGAAGCAGGTCTTGAACAGGGCCTCGCTCAGGGTGGCCGGCGACGTGGTGGGCGCGCCGGCGATGGGAGTGGAGACGATGAAATAGCAGACGACGGCCAGCGGGATGGCCACAAACGCGTACCCCCGCACCCCCATCGCCTGCAGGACGGCCAACAGCATTCCGGCGAGAAACCAGGCCAGATAGGTCGGCAGCCAGAGCCGCGCGCCGTCGGGAAACCAGTGATCGGTGTGCACGAGCACGAGCCAGGCGGGGCTGATCAACGTCAGCCCGATCAGCGCCGCCAGCAGCAGTCTCGGCTGCCAGCGCCGGCGGCAGACGAGCACCAACAGCACGTAGGCCAGCAGCGGGAGCAGCACATAGAAGGACGCTTCCACCGCGAGGCTCCACATCTGGGTCAGCCCCTGGTGCAGGTACTTGCCCAGGTAGCCGTTGCAGTAGATCTGCGTCAGCGTCAGGTTGCGCGCCAGCCCGAGCCACGTGTGCCCGGGGTTGGGTCCCGCCTCGCGGAAGTGATACAGCACGTAGGCGAACAGCACGGTGACGACGTAGGCGGGCATGATGCGCCGGACCCGGTGCCACGCATAGCGACTCAGCGACGGGGGCGGCCCGCCGGTGGCGGCGGATTTCAACCACGGGCGGAACAGCAGAAACCCGGACAGCACGAAGAAGATCGGCACGCCGATCTCCAGCCGGGAGCCGACCAGGCCCCAATAACCGTGGGTGTACTTGCCGGTGGTGTAGGCCGCGTGGGTGCCGACGACGAGCAGGGCCGCCACGGCCCGGATTCCGGTCAGCGACGCCACCCGGTCGACGTGGGCGGTCTGTTCGAGTCCGCCCTGGGCGTCCTGTTCTTCCGACAGGGTCATCCCGGGTATTTCCTGCGGGGCTTCTGTCCGTCACGGCCGCGGGGCTTGGTCGCCGACCGGTCCGGTTGAAGGTTGATCAGCACCCCCGAAATGCGCGTGTGCTCAAGTTTTTTCAGCGTCGACTTGGGCAGCTTGGCCGGCAGCTCCACCAAGGAGAAGTCCGGGCCGATGGCGATGTGGCCGAAATCGCTGCGATGCAGGCCGCCTTCGTTGGCGATGGCGCCGACGATCGCGCCAGGGCCGATCTTGTGCCGCTTGCCCACCGCGATCCGATAGGTGGCGAACGACCGGTCCTGCCTGGGCCTTTCGGGACGCTCGCGGCGTTCGGTGTGCCGCTCGCGCCGCTCGCGTGGCGGCTCGGGCGCCATCAGGAACTCCTCGCCGTCGCGGGCCTGCAGCGCCAGCGCCGCCGCTATGTCGGCCAGCGGGACGTCGTGCTCGCGTTCGTAGTCCTCGACCAGCTTGCGGAAGAGGTCGATGCCAGGACGGCCCAGCGCGTCGGTGATGGAGTCGGCGAACTTCGCCACCCGCTGGGCGTTGACGTCCTCGACGGTGGGCAGCTCCGACTCGGTAAGCGTTTGCCGCGTTGCCTTTTCGATTGCCTTGAGCAGGTGGCGCTCCCGCGGCGATACGAAGAGCAGTGCGGTTCCCGACCGCCCGGCCCGGCCGGTGCGGCCGATGCGATGCACGTAGGACTCGGTGTCGTGCGGGATGTCGTAGTTGAGCACGTGCGAGATGCGCTCCACGTCGAGCCCGCGGGCGGCCACGTCGGTGGCGACCAGGATGTCGATGCCGCCGTCCTTCAGCGCGGCGACAGTCCGCTCCCGCTGGCCCTGTGGGATGTCGCCGTTGATGGCGGCCGCGGAAAACCCTCGGGCCCTAAGCTTTTCCGCGACTTCCTCGGTGGCCTGCTTGGTGCGAACGAAGACGATCATCGCCTCGAACGGCTCTACTTCCAGCACCCGGGTCAGCGCGTCCATCTTGCGCGGACCCGCGACCTGGATGTAGCGCTGCGAAATGTTCTCCGCGGTAGCGGTTTTGGCCTTGGTGGTGACCTCGAGCGGATCGTGCAGGTACTTGGTGGTGAGCTTGCGGATCGCCGGTGGCATGGTCGCGGAGAACAGGGCGACCTGTTTGTACTCCGGGGTTTCGGAGAGGATCCGTTCGACGTCTTCGGCGAAGCCCATGGTGAGCATCTCGTCGGCCTCGTCGAGCACCAGGTAGTCGACCCGCGACAGGTCCAGTGTCCCCCGCTCGAGGTGGTCGATGACCCGGCCGGGGGTGCCGACGACCACCTGGGCGCCGCGCCGCAGCCCGGCGAGCTGCACGGTGTAGGAGGAGCCGCCGTAGATCGGCAGCACGTTGATCTTCGGCAGATGGGCCCCGTAGCGGCTGAACGCCTCGGCCACCTGCAGCGCCAGCTCCCGCGTCGGCGCCAGCACCAGTGCCTGCGTCGCGGTGCTGGTGACGTCGATCCTGGACAGGATCGGGATGGCGAACGCCGCCGTCTTGCCGGTGCCGGTCTGCGCCAGCCCGACGACGTCCGAGCCCGCCATCAGCGCCGGGATCGTCGCGGCCTGAATGCCGGTGGGTGACTCGTAGCCGACGTCGGCGATCGCCCGCAAGACGGAGGGATGGATCTGCAGGTCGGCAAACGTAGTCGAGGCAGCCTCAGGCGAGCCGTCCGGGTGGGTCATCGTCCATGGAGTCTAGTGGCCGTGGCCAGATCGTCAGACTTCAGCGCTGCGGTCCCGTGATCATGAGCACAGCCGCGCTGGGCCCGGCCACGCCTGTCACACCCGAACGCGCGATGACGGTACGGTGCCCGATGTGTGGTCGCTACCCCGCCGTACCGAGCCACTGACCGGCTCGGCCGCTGTCGCGTTGATCGCCATCACCTTGACCGGCTGTGGTTCGGGAGACTCCACGGTCGCCAAGACGCCGCAGGCCGCGACGACGACCGAGACCCCGTCCATCACGGCCCCGGCCCAGCCGTCCGGCGCCGCCGCGCCGCCCGGCGGCAGCGCCCCGCCCGCCGACCCGTGCGCGGTCAACCTCGCCTCACCCACCATCGCCAAGGTGGTCTCCGAGCTGCCGCGCGACCCGCGCAGCCAGCAACCCTGGAACCCGGAGCCACTGGCCGGCAACTACAACCAGTGCGCCCAGCTGTCGGCGGTGATCATCAAGGCCAACACCAACGCCGTCAATCCCACCACCCGGGCGGTCCTGTTCCATCTCGGGCAATTCATCCCGCAAGGGGTGCCCGACACCTACGGGTTCAACGGCGTCGACCCGGCGCAGACCACCGGCGACACGGTCGCGCTGACCTACCCCAGCGGCATCAACGGCTTGAACACCGATGTGCGGTTCCACTGGAACGGCAACGGAGTGGAGCTGATCGGCAACGCCCCGGGGCACTAGGCGGAGCCGCCTTTTAGTCGGTCCCCTCACCTACAGTTGCTGCTGTGTTCGTCACCGGCGACACCATCGTCTACAGCGCCTCGGACCTCGCGGCCGCCGCCCGCTGCGAGTACGCGTTGTTGCGGGATTTCGACGCGCGGCTCGGCTGGGCGCCGGCCGCCACCGTCGAGGACGACCTCCTCGCCCGGACCGCCACCCTCGGGACGGAACACGAGCGGCGCGAACTGGACCGGCTGCGCGACGAGTTCGGCGATGGCGTCGCGGTCATCGGCCGCCCGGCCTACACGCCCGCGGGCCTCGCGGCGGCGGCCGAGGCGACGCGACGCGCAGTCGCCGGCGGCGCGCCCGCGGTCTATCAGGCCGCCATGTTCGACGGCCGCTTCGTCGGATTCGCCGACTTTCTGGTGCGAGAAGGGGAGCAGTACCGGGTCATCGACACCAAGCTGGCCCGCTCGGCGAAGGTCACCGCGCTGTTGCAACTCGCCGCCTACGCCGACGCGCTGGCCGCCTCGGGCGTCGCGGTGGCGCCCGAGGCGGAACTGCACCTGGGCGACGGGACGGTGGCGCGCTACCGGGTCCATGACTTGATGCCCGTTTACCGTTCGCAGCGCGCACGATTGCAGCTGGTCCTCGACGAGCACCACGCGGGTGGAGCCGCGGTCCGGTGGGACGACGAGGGCGTGGGCGCGTGTTTGCGTTGCCCGTTGTGCACGGAGCAGTTGCGTGCCACCGACGACCTGCTGCTGGTCGCCGGCATGCGAGTGACCCAGCGGGACAAGCTGATCGACGCCGGCGTCACCACGGTGTCCGAGCTGGCCCAGCACTTTGGTCCCGTGCCGGAGCTGGCGCCGGGCGCGGTCGGCAAGCTGACCGCCCAGGCGAGACTCCAAGTCCGCCAACGCGAGACCGGCACGCCGCAGTTCGAGATCGTCGACCCCCAGCCGCTGACGCTGCTGCCCGAACCGGATCCGGGCGACCTGTTCTTCGACTTCGAGGGCGACCCGCTGTGGACCGTCGACGGCAAGGAGTGGGGCCTGGAATACCTGTTCGGCGTCCTGGAGGCCGGGCCCGCCGGCGCGTTTCGGCCGTTGTGGGCGCACAACCGGGCGGAGGAACGCAAGGCCCTGACCGACTTCCTGGCGATGGTGGCCAAACGCCGCAAACGCAGGCCCAACATGCACATCTACCACTACGCCCCGTATGAGAAGACCGCGTTGCTGCGGCTCGCCGGCCGCTACGGCGTCGGCGAGGACCAAGTTGACGAGCTACTGCGCAGCGGAACGCTGGTCGACCTCTACCCCCTGGTGCGCAAGAGCATTCGAGTGGGCGCGGAGTCATTCAGCCTCAAGGCGCTGGAGCCGCTCTACATGGGGGCGCAGCTGCGCGCCGGTGACGTCACCACGGCCGCAGGCTCGATCACCTCCTACGCCCGGTACTGCGAACTGCGGGCCGACGGACGCGGCGACGACGCCGCCTCGGTGCTCAAGGAGATCGAGGACTACAACCTCTACGACTGCCGCTCCACCCAGGAACTGCGCAACTGGTTGATGCTGCGCGCCTACGAATCCGGCGTCGTGCCGATCGGCGCCCAGCCCGTCCGTGGCGGCAACACCGTCGAGGACCGCGACGCGCTGGCGGTGACGCTCGCGACATTCACCGGCGACGCCACAGCGGGTGAGCGCACCCCCGAGCAGACCGCGGTGGCGCTGCTGGCCGCGGCGCGCGGCTACCACCGGCGCGAGGACAAGCCGTTCTGGTGGGCCCACTTCGACCGATTGAACTTCCCCGTGGAGGAATGGGCGGATAACACCGACGTCTTCGTCGCGGAACACGCGTCGGTGAACGTGGACTGGAACACGCCACCCCGCGCGCGCAAGCCGCAGCGGCGGGTGCGACTGCGCGGCGAGTTGGCCCGCGGCGAGCTGCCGACCGACGTCTTTGCCCTCTACGACCCGCCGGCTCCATCGGGGATGTCCGACGATCCCGACCGGCGGGCGGCCGGGCGCGCCACGGTGATAGCCGCCGACGATCCGGCGCTGCCCACCGAAGTCACCATCGTCGAACGAGTGGGCAACGACGGCAAGCCCTTTCATCAACTCCCGTTCGCGTTGACCCCCGGCCCTCCGATTCCGACGACCGCGCTTCGGGAGTCCATCGAGTCCACGGCCGCCGCGGTGGCGGCCGGCCTGCCAGGGCTACCCCGCAGCGCGGTCGTCGACATCCTGCTGCGCCGCGCGCCCCGCACGCGTAGCGGCTCCGCGCTGCCCCGCGGCGCCGACATCCCGGACATCGCAGCCGACATCACCGCCGCGCTGATGGACCTGGATTCGTCGTACCTGGCGGTGCACGGGCCGCCCGGCACCGGCAAGACGCACACCGCCGCGCGCGTGATCCAGCGCCTGGCCACCGACCATGGCTGGCGGATCGGCGTCGTCGCGCAATCGCATGCCACGGTGGAGAACGTGCTGGACTGTGTCATCGACGCCGGGCTGGACGCGCAGCGGGTCGCCAAGAAGCGCAACGACCACGGCGCCCCGCGCTGGCAGGAGATCGACAGCAGCGCCTACGCCGCGTTCATCGCCGAGAACGCCGGCTGCGTACTGGGCGGCACTGCATGGGATTTCGCGAACGCGACCCGGGTGCCGCCGGGCGCCCTCGACCTGCTGGTGATCGACGAGGCCGGCCAATTCTGTTTGGCCAACACCGTCGCCGTGGCGCCGGCCGCCGCCAACCTGTTGCTGCTCGGCGATCCCCAGCAGCTGCCGCAGGTCAGCCAGGGCACCCATCCCGACCCCGTCGACACCTCGGCGCTCGACTGGCTGGTCGAGGGCCAGCGCACACTGCCCGACGAGCGCGGGTATTTCCTGGACCGCTCGTACCGCATGCACCCCGCGGTGTGCGGCGCGGTGTCCGCGCTGTCCTACGAGGGCAGGCTGCACTCCCACGAGTGCACCGCCGCCCGGCGCCTCGCCGGCTACCGGCCCGGCGTGCGGACGATCACCGTTGAGCACCACGGTAATTCGACCGAGAGCCCAGAGGAGGCCGGCGCCGTCGTCGACGAGATCGACCGCCTGCTCGGCGCGGCCTGGACCGACGAGCGCGGTAGCCGGCCCCTGACCGCCGCCGATGTGTTGGTGCTGGCGCCCTACAACGCCCAGGTGGCGCTGCTGCGCCAGCGGTTGACCGCGGCGGGCCTCGACGGAATCCGGGTGGGCACCGTCGACAAGTTCCAGGGCGGGCAGGCGCCCGTGGTGTTCATCTCGATGACGGCCTCCACCGCGGACACAGTGCCACGCGGAATCTCGTTCCTGCTCAATAGGAACCGGCTCAACGTCGCCATCAGCCGCGCCCAATACGCGGCCGTCATCGTGCGCTCGGAATCGCTGACCGAATACCTGCCCGGCACGCCCTCGGGCCTGGTCGACTTGGGTGCGTTCCTGGCGCTGACGCAGACCGGCGCGGCGATCGCCTAGTTGCCGGACGAGTGGCGGCCGTAGCCGGTGGGCTCGTCGTCGGGATCGCGGCCGTGCCGCTGCCCTCGCGGCGCGCCGTTTTGCTGCCGTCCCGGCGGTGTCGCCCGAGTGCGCGGGGCGGGCGGGTAGGCCCGCGCCGACAACCCGGTGACCGGACGGAAAACCTTGGGCTCGTCGACATGAGAGCCGTTGTGGGCGAACCCGATTGGCCGCACGGCGGGCGCCGGGCGCGGACGGGCGACCCGAGAGACCGGTGCGGGGGCGGCCTCGGGTTCACGGAGCAGGATGAATTCGACGTAC
This sequence comes from Mycobacterium sp. E1715, assembly GCF_001667625.1. NCBI lineage: Bacteria > Bacillati > Actinomycetota > Actinomycetes > Mycobacteriales > Mycobacteriaceae > Mycobacterium > Mycobacterium sp. E1715. The sequence continues at coordinate 24,073 of NZ_LZJJ01000039.1, read as the reverse complement.
TCGTCGTCGTCATAGTCGTCGTCGACCGCGTCGCCCGCGTCGGGCCGGCCACCCATGGCCGTCGGCGCGAAGCCGACCAGGAACAGCGCGGCCACTATCCCGAACAGCGCGATAAACGCGGGCAACAGGACCGACTGCGACATGGCGGCCGAGAACGGGTCGCGCAGGAACTCGGGCAGTTGCAGCGTTGCGGGCGCCTCGCCGCCGGCGCCGGGGGACGGCTGCGCGGGCATCTCGGCGCCGATCCGCGCGGTCATGAACGCGGCCATGCCGGCGCTGCCGAGCACCGCGCCGAGCTGGCGGACGGAGTTGTACACGGCCGAGCCCGCGCCGGCCAGGCTCGGCGGCAGGTTGCGCGTCGCGGTGGCGGTGAGCGGCGACCACACGAACGCCATTCCGACGCCGGTCGCGAAGAACGGCAACACCAGGCGCCAGATCGGCGTCTGCGGCGACATCTCGAACGTGAGCCAGGTCAGCGCGATCGCCAGCACCGAGAAGCCGAAACCGAGGACCGGGCGCGGATGGTAGCGGTCGACCATCCTGCCGACGAAGGGCGCGAACACACCGTTGGCGATCGCCATCGGCGCGATCAGCAGGGCCGAGCGCGTCGGCGAGAGCCCGCAGACGGCCTGCGCGTAGAACGTCAACGGCAGCATCATCGCGGTGGCGGCGAACGAGATGATGGCCACACCGACGTTGCACAGCCCGAAGTCGCGGTCGCCGAAGATCACCAGGGGGATCAGCGGCTCGTCGGTGTTCATCGACTGCCAGAACACGAACACCGTCATGAACCCGATGCCGGCGACAATCATCGCCCAAATCCAAGGTTCCCAGTGCGCGGCCTGGCCCTGCTGCAAGCCGAACACGATCAGGAACATGCCCGCGCCGGACAACACGACGCCCACCACATCGAACCGGTGCGACTGCGTGGGCAGCACGGGGACCAGCCAGTAGGCCAGGGCCAGCCCCAGCACGCCGATCGGGACGTTGACGAAGAAGATCCACTGCCAGCCCAGCCCGTCGACCAGCACGCCGCCGGCCAGCGGGCCCACCAGGCTGGCGACGCCGGCGGTGGCGCCCCACAGGCTCACCGCGACGCCGCGGCGTTCCGGCGGGAAGATCCGGGTGATCGTCGACAAAGTCTGGGGCGTGAGCACGCCGGCGCCCACCCCTTGGACGACCCGGGCGGCGATCAACATCGCGGCGCTGCCCGACAGCCCGCACCACACCGAGGCGACGGTGAACACCACCAGCCCGATCAGGTACATGTTCTTCGGGCCGAATCGGTCACCGAGCCGCCCGGCCACCAGCAGCACGACCGCATAACCCAGCAGGTAGGCGCTGGTCACCCAGATCACGGTGTCGTAGCCGATGTGCAGGTTCGTCATGATCGTCGGGTTCGCGATGGCGACGATCGTCGAGTCGACCATGATCATGAAGAAGCCGATCATCATCGCCCAGAGCGCGTTCCAGGGCTTCTGCGACTGCGGCGAGTTCTCGATCAGGAGGTTTCGGCGCCCGCTGTGGGGTGGATTCGGCGCCGCGCGCCGGGTTCCCCCGGCCGACGGAGGCGTCGCCGTGGCCATCTCCCCACCTCGTTTCCGCTTCGGACGATGCGTGCCTGCGCGGGCCTGCTCATCGATCGGCCCGGGCCATCACGGACATCCAGCCTGCATTATTGCCGCTGGGCCGATTGGGGGCAGCCACGGATCCGATCCGGGGTACACCACCCCCGAGCTTTCGTGTTCGGGCGGTGATCTGCGGCGGGCACGTTAGCCTGGTAGGACGCCATTTCAGGAGAGGCAGGATGCGGGCCCGACGGAAGCGGTCTTCGAACCGATTTTTCAGCATGTCGCACGCGGATGATGCGCCGATGCCCACCGACGGCAGGCCCAAGGCGTCTGCGCGGGCATTGGCCCAGGTCATCGAGCGGAGCTCGCGGATCCAGGGCCCGGCCGCCGAGGCCTACGTGTCCCGGTTGCGCAACGCGCACCCGAACAGCGGCCCCGCCGACATCCTCGCCAAGCTGCAGAGACGCTACGTGGGCATGGTGACGGCCAGCGGCATGGCGGTGGGCGCGGCGGCCACCATCCCGGGTATCGGCACGTTGAGCGCGCTGTCCGCCGCCGCGGCGGAGACGGTCACGTTCCTGGAAGCCACCGCGTTCTTCGTGCTGGCCGTCGCGGTGGTGTACGACATTCCCGCCGACCACCGGGAACGGCGCCGGGCCCTGGTGCTGTCCGTGCTGGTCGGCGACAACAGCAAGGAGGCGGTCACCCAGCTGTTCGGGCCGGCGCGCACCAACGGCGGCTGGATTTCCGAGAGCATGGCCGCGGTGCCGCTGTCGTCGATGTCGCGGCTGAACTCGCGGCTGCTCAAGTCCTGGGTCAAGCGGTATACGCTGCGCCGCGGCGCCCTGGTGTTCGGCAAGCTGCTGCCGGTCGGCATCGGCGTCGTCGTCGGAGCCGTCGGCAACTATTTCGCCGGCAGGAAGATCGTCCGCAACGCCAACCGCGCCTTCGGCACCCCGCCGGTGCGCTGGCCGCGCGCGCTGCACCTGGTGCCGCCATTCCACGAAGCCGGCTAGCGAACGGCCGTCCCCCTCCATACCCCCGTCTCCCTGGCGAATTGCTGGCGAAAGGTTAGCCTTTATAGGGCGGAAACGTTGAGCATCGCCACTGGTGTGACATGCTCCACACTCCGGGGTCGACAAACGTGCGGGCGCCGCGCCACAACAGGTAAAAGCGCTTGCCGGACAGAGGAATTGAGGCGAACAGCGGTCGTGAGCAACATAAGTTCACCATTCGGGCAAAACGAATGGCTGGTCGAGGAGATGTACCGCAAGTTCCGCGACGACCCCTCCTCGGTCGATCCGAGCTGGCATGAGTTCCTCGTCGACTACAACCCCGAGCCGACCGGCGACTCCCCCTCGAGCGCGGCCACCGGCGACGGCCAGGCGGCCGCCAGCGCACCGCAGCCAACGCCCGCGCCGCCGGTAACCCAGACCGCCGCGCCCGCCAAGCCCGCGGGCTCCGCCGGCAACGGCGCCCCCGCCGCACCGGCGAAAGCCAAGGCCCCGACTCCCCCGCCGGCCGAGGGCGACGAGCTGCAGACGCTGCGCGGCGCCGCGGCCGCCGTCGTCAAGAACATGTCCGCCTCGCTGGACGTGCCGACCGCCACCAGCGTCCGCGCCGTTCCCGCCAAGCTGCTCATCGACAACCGTATCGTCATCAACAACCAGCTCAAGCGCACCCGCGGCGGCAAGATCTCGTTCACCCACCTGCTCGGCTACGCGCTGGTGCAGGCGATCAAGCAGTTCCCGAACATGAACCGGCACTACGCCGAGGTCGACGGCAAACCCACCGCGGTCACCCCGGCGCACACCAATCTGGGCCTCGCCATCGACCTGCAGGGCAAGGACGGCAAGCGCTCCCTGGTGGTGGCCGGCATCAAGGGCTGCGAAACCATGCGGTTCGCGCAGTTCGTCACCGCTTACGAGGACATCGTCCGCCGCGCCCGCGACGGCAAGCTGACCGCCGAAGACTTTGCCGGCGTGACGATTTCGCTGACCAACCCCGGCACTATCGGCACCGTGCACTCGGTGCCGCGGCTCATGGCCGGCCAGGGCGCCATCATCGGCGTCGGCGCCATGGAGTACCCGGCGGAGTTCCAGGGCGCCAGCGAGGAACGCATCGCCGAGCTGGGCATCGGCAAGCTGATCACGCTGACCTCCACCTACGACCACCGCATCATCCAGGGCGCGGAATCCGGCGACTTCCTGCGCACCATCCACGAGATGCTGCTGTCGGACGCCTTCTGGGACGAGATCTTCCGCGAACTGGGCAACCCGTACCTGCCGGTGCGGTGGAGCACCGACAACCCGGACTCGATCGTCGACAAGAACGCCCGGGTGATGGAGTTGATCGCGGCCTACCGCAACCGCGGACACCTGATGGCCGACATCGACCCGTTGCGGCTGGACGGCAGCCGGTTCCGCAGCCACCCCGACCTCGAAATCCTCAACCACGGCCTGACACTGTGGGACCTCGACCGGGTGTTCAAGGTCAACGGCTTCGCGGGTTGCGAGTACAAGAAGCTGCGCGACGTGCTCGGGCTGCTCCGTGACGCGTACTGCCGCCACATCGGCGTCGAATACACCCACATCCTCGACCCCGAGCAGCAGGAGTGGCTGCAGCAGCGCGTCGAGACCAAGCACGTCAAGCCGACGGTGGCCGAGCAGAAATTCATCCTGAGCAAGCTGAACGCCGCCGAGGCGTTCGAGACGTTCCTGCAGACCAAATACGTTGGGCAGAAACGCTTTTCGCTGGAGGGCGCGGAGAGCGTGATCCCGATGATGGACGCGGCGATCGACCAGTGCGCCGAGCACGGCCTCGACGAGGTCGTCATCGGCATGCCCCACCGCGGCCGCCTCAACGTCCTGGCCAACATCGTGGGCAAGCCCTACTCGCAGATCTTCAGCGAGTTCGAGGGGAACCTGAACCCGTCGCAGGCCCACGGCTCGGGTGACGTCAAGTACCACCTGGGCGCCACCGGCGTGTACCTACAGATGTTCGGCGACAACGACATTCAGGTCTCGCTGACCGCCAACCCGTCGCACCTGGAAGCGGTGGACCCGGTGCTCGAGGGCCTGGTCCGGGCCAAGCAGGACCTGCTGAACCGCGGCGCCCACGACGACGGCGAGGAGAAGGCCTTCTCGGTGGTGCCAATGATGCTGCACGGCGACGCCGCATTCGCCGGCCAGGGCGTGGTCGCCGAGACGCTGAACCTGGCCAACCTGCCCGGTTACCGCGTCGGCGGCACGATACACATCATCGTCAACAACCAGATCGGCTTCACCACGGCGCCGGAATACTCGCGATCCAGCGAGTACTGCACCGACGTCGCGAAGATGATCGGGGCGCCGATCTTCCACGTGAACGGCGACGACCCGGAGGCCTGCGTGTGGGTGGCGCAGCTGGCCGTGGACTTCCGCCAGCGGTTCAAGAAGGACGTCGTCATCGACATGCTGTGCTACCGCAAGCGCGGCCACAACGAAGGCGACGACCCGTCGATGACCAACCCGTCGATGTACGACGTCGTCGACATCAAGCGCGGGGTGCGCAAGAGCTACACCGAAGCCCTGATCGGTCGCGGCGACATCTCGCTGAAGGAGGCCGAGGACGCACTGCGCGACTACCAGGGCCAGCTGGAGCGGGTGTTCAACGAGGTGCGCGACCTGGAGAAACACGGCGTGCAGCCGAGCGAGTCGGTGGAGTCGCTGCAGCGGATTTCCCCGTCGTTGGCCACCGCCGTCGACAAGGCGCTGCTGTCCCGCATCGGCGACGCGTTTCTCGACCTGCCGGAAGGCTTCAGCGCGCACCCGCGCGTGCAGCCGGTGCTGGAAAAGCGCCGGGAGATGGCCTACGAGGGCAAGATCGACTGGGCGTTCGGCGAGCTGCTGGCGCTGGGTTCGCTGGTGGCCGAGGGCAAGCTGGTCCGGCTGTCGGGCCAGGACACCCGGCGCGGCACCTTCTCCCAGCGGCATTCGGTGATCATCGACCGCCACACCGGCGAAGAGTTCTGCCCGCTGCAACTGCTGGCGACCAACAAGGACGGGACTCCGACCGGCGGCAAGTTCCTGGTGTACGACTCACCGCTGTCGGAATACGCCGCCGTCGGGTTCGAGTACGGCTACACCGTGGGCAACCCGGACGCCCTGGTGTTGTGGGAGGCCCAGTTCGGCGACTTCGTCAACGGCGCGCAGTCGATCATCGACGAGTTCATCAGCTCCGGTGAGGCCAAGTGGGGCCAGCTGTCCAACGTGGTGCTGCTGCTGCCACACGGCCACGAGGGCCAGGGCCCCGACCACACCTCCGGTCGCATCGAACGCTTCCTGCAGCTGTGGGCGGAGGGATCGATGACGATCGCGATGCCGTCGACGCCGTCGAACTATTTCCACCTGTTGCGCCGGCACGCCCTCGACGGTGTGCAGCGGCCGCTGATCGTGTTCACGCCGAAGTCGATGCTGCGCAACAAGGCCGCCGTCAGCGACATCAGGGACTTCACCGAGATCAAGTTCCGCTCGGTGCTCGAGGAGCCGACATACGAGGACGGCATCGGCGACCGCAGCAAGGTCACCAGGATCCTGCTGACCAGCGGGAAGATCTACTACGAGCTGGTGGCCCGCAAGGCCAAGGACAACCGGGACGACGTCGCGATCGTGCGCATCGAGCAGCTCGCCCCGCTGCCCAAGCGCCGGCTCAACGAGACGCTGGACCGCTACCCCGGCGCCAGGGAGTTCTTCTGGGTGCAGGAGGAGCCGGCCAACCAGGGCGCGTGGCCGCGGTTCGGCCTGGAGCTGCCCGAGCTGCTGCCCGACAAGCTCACCGGGCTGAAGCGCATCTCACGCCGGGCGATGTCGGCGCCGTCGTCGGGCTCGTCGAAGGTGCATGCGGTCGAGCAGCAGGAGATCCTCGACACGGCCTTCCGCTGACCGCGGGGTTGCCCACCCACGCGTACCGGGGACCGTCGGTACCGGCTAGCCTCGACGCAATTGGGCCGTGGAAGGAAGGGTGCTCATGCAGGGGTTCGCCGGCAAGGTCGCAGTGGTGACGGGCGCGGGTTCGGGGATCGGGCAGGCGCTGGCCGTCGAGTTGGCGCGCTCCGGCGCCAAGGTCGCGATCAGCGACGTCGACCTCGAGGGGCTCGCCGAGACCGAGGCACGGTTGAAGGCGATCGGAGCCGAGGTCAAAGCCGACCGGCTCGACGTGACCGAGCGCGAGGCCTTCCTGGCCTACGCCGACGCGGTCCGCGAGCACTTCGGCAAGGTGAACCAGATCTACAACAACGCCGGCATCGCCTTCACCGGCGACGTCGAAGTCAGCCAGTTCAAGGACATCGAACGGGTGATGGACGTCGACTTCTGGGGCGTCGTCAACGGCACCAAGGCGTTCCTGCCGCACCTGATCGCCTCCGGCGACGGCCACGTCATCAACATCTCCAGCGTGTTCGGCCTCTTCGCGGTGCCCGGGCAGGCGGCCTACAACTCGGCCAAATTCGCGGTCCGGGGATTCACCGAGGCGTTGCGACAGGAAATGGTGGCGGCCGGCCACCCGGTGGCGGTGACCACCGTGCACCCCGGCGGCATCAAAACCGCGATCGCCCGCAACGCCACCGCCGCCGAGGGCCTCGACCAGGCCCAGCTGGCCAGTCTGTTCGACAAACGGCTTGCCAAGACCAGCCCGCAGCGAGCGGCCCAGATCATCCTGGAAGCCGTCCGCAAGAAGAGGGCCCGGGTGCTGGTCGGCACGGACGCCAAGGTTCTGGACGTGATGGTGCGCGTGGCCGGCCCGTACTATCAGCAGCTGTTCGGCCCGGTCATGGGCCGGCTGATGCCCAAGCAGTGATGGATTCCATAGCGGCGAATCGCCGCACCGGATAGCCTCGACGCGGTCACGCCGCCACAAGGGAGCACCGCATGCATGAGTTCGCCGGCAAGGTCGCCGTCGTCACGGGCGCGGGTTCGGGCATCGGCCGGGCGCTGGCCCTGGAACTGGGCCGCGCGGGTGCCAAGCTCGCGATCAGCGACGTGGACACCGATGGGCTGGCGCAGACCGAGGAACAGCTCAAGGCCATCGGCGCGCCCGTCAAAGCCGATCGCCTCAACGTGACCGAGCGCGAGGCCTTCCTGGCCTACGCCGACGCGGTCCGCGAGCACTTCGGCCAGGTCAACCAGCTGTACAACAACGCGGGCATCACGTTCGTCGGGTCGATCGAGGACAGCCGGTTCAAGGACATCGAACGGGTGATGGACGTCGACTATTGGGGCGTCGTCAACGGCACCAAGGCGTTCCTCCCGCACCTCATCGCCTCCGGCGACGGCCACCTCATCAACATCTCCAGCGCGCTCGGCCTGTTCGCCGCGCCGGGCCAGGCGGCATACGTCTCCGCCAAGTTCGCGGTCCGCGGCTTCACCGAGGCGCTGCGACAGGAAATGGTGCTGGCGGGTCACCCGGTGCGGGTGACGACCGTGCACCCGGGCGGCGTGAAGACGGGGTTCGCCCGCAACGCGATCTTCGCCGAGGGCCTGGACCAGGACGGCCTGGCGGAGCTGTTCGAGGAGCAACAAGCCAAGACCACGCCGCAGCGGGCGGCGCAGGTCATCTTGGCGGGCGTGCGCAAGGACAGGGCGCGAGTGTTGGTCGGACCGGACGTCAAGGCCATGGATTTGGTGGTGCGGCTGACCGGTTCGCAGCCCGAGCGGCTCCTGCGCGGCCCCGTCATGGGTCGCGTGCAGCGTGTCGTGACCCGGTTGCTGCCCAAGCGCTGACCCCGGCCGCCCGTCACCGCCCCAGTGGGTGTTCCGCCAACCAGCCGCCGGCCACCGCCTGCGGGTCGGCTCCCCCGGCCACCTGGCGGCGCATGTCGACCAGGGCCGCCGTATCCAGGACCCCGGCCACTTCATTGATCGCCAGCAGTTGCCGGTCGCTCAGCGCGTTGCGGCGATACAGCGGCACCACGTTCTCGGCCCGTATCAGCGCGGGCTTCCCGTCGACGAGCGTGACCAGGTCGGCGGGCAGGCCGGGGTCGGCTGTGGTCGTCCACCCCGCGGTCAGTTGACCGGCCTTCACCGCGTTGAACATCGTTGTCTCGTCGGGGAATTCGTGCGGAACGGGGAGCCGGCAGGTGCCCACGTTCGAAGGGGCCGGGCGCCCGGTGACGGCGCCGACGACGAGGCCGGCGCAGTGCTTCGGCAGCGTGCTCAGGTCGGCGCTGACGTCGCTGCCGCCCCACGCCTTCGCGGTGGCCCCCGTCACCAGCAGCACGGGCTTGTCTTCCGCGGCGGTCGTGTAGTCGCCCGCCGCGACGCCCTCGGGTAGCGCGGCGACCATCGCGCGGTAGACGTCGGCGTCAGACGTCGCGACCGCGCCGGGCTGCAGGCTCTCCAGTTTGCGCCCGGTAAACGCCGGGACGACGGTGAAGGCACCCGCGTCCAGGCGCGCCATCGGATCGTCCGCGGTCTCGGCGCGCGCCGCGAAACCATAGGACCGCAGCGCGGCCACGTAGACGCCGGCCAGCAGCGCCGACTCCGAATCCGCCCCCGAGCCGACCACCAGTTCCGGGCGGGCGCGGTGCTCACCGGTATTCGTGCCGCAGCCGGCCGCGGCGAGCAGGGCGGCGACCAGCGGCACCGCCAGCCAGCCGGTTCTCACCCCGCGATGTCTGCGGGATCTGCGGCCAGCGCGACCGCCGTGGCGACCGCGTGCCCGACGCGCAGGTCCAGCGGGCTGGGGACGATCCGGTCGAAAGCCAGGTCATCGCTGACGACCGAGAAGATCGCCTCGGCCGCGGCCACCATCATCTTTTCGGTGATCCTGCGCGCGCCGGCATCCAGCGCCCCCCGGAATACACCGGGGAAGGCCAGCACGTTGTTGATCTGGTTGGGGAAGTCGCTGCGCCCCGTGGCCACCACGGCGGCGTACCTGGCCGCGATCTGCGGGTGGATCTCCGGATCGGGGTTGGACAGCGCGAAGACGATCGCGCTCGGCGCCATCGTGGCGATCATCTCCTCGGGCACCACGCCCCCGGACACGCCGAGAAACACGTCGGCGCCGCGCAGGGCTTCCGCCATGCTGCCGGTGAGACCGTCCGGGTTCGTCCGCTGCGCCAGCAAGCTCTTGACGCTGTTCATGTCGTCGCGCCCGGTGTGCAGAATCCCGCGCGAGTCGAGCACGGTGATATCCGAAACACCCATCGCCAGAAGCAGATTCGTGCACGCGATGCCCGCTGCCCCGGCGCCGGAGACCACCACCCGCAACGACGTCATATCCCGACCGAGCAGCTTGGTGGCGCCCATGAGCGCCGCCAATGCGACGATCGCAGTGCCGTGCTGGTCGTCGTGCATCACCGGACAGTCCAGCGCCTCGATCACTCGCCGTTCGATCTCGAAGCAGCGTGGCGCCGAGATGTCCTCCAAGTTGACGGCGCCGAACGTGGGGCGCAGTCGCACCAGGGTTTCCACGATCTCGTCGGGATCCTTGGTGTCCAGCACGATGGGGATCGCGTTCAGCCCGCCGTAGGCCTGGAACAGGGCGCACTTGCCCTCCATCACCGGCAGCGACGCCGCGGGTCCGATGTCGCCGAGGCCCAGCACCGCGCTGCCGTCGCTGACGACGGCGACGAGCCGGCTCGCCCACGTGTACCGGGCGGCCTGGCTGGGATCGGCGGCTATCGCGCGACTGACCTGCGCCACGCCCGGGGTATAGGCGATGGACAACGCGCGCTGGGTGTCCAGCGGCGCCGTCGGGCCTACGGACAGCTTGCCGCCTACGTGTGCCTGGAAGATCTCCGCGTCGGTGATCGCGCCGTGCTCGGCGCGCGTCTGTATCGATTCAATCAACTCGGACACGCGCCCCAGGGTACTGACTACCGATTAGTAGACCTAATCCTTTCGGGACGGATTTCGGCGGTGGGATCAGATCAAACCGAGCTCGGTCACCGCGTTGCGCTCGTCGACCAGCTCGGCGGTCGACTTGTCGATGCGACCGCGGGAGAAGTCGTCGATGTCGAGCCCCTGCACGATCGACCAGTCGCCGTCCTTGGTGGTCACCGGGAACGACGAGACGATGCCTTCGGGCACGCCGTAGGAGCCGTCGGAGAAGACCGCCATCGACACCCAGTCACCCTCGGGACTGCCCAGCAGCCACGAGCGGGCGGCGTCGATGGTCGCCGACGCGGCCGAGGCGGCCGAGGAGGCGCCGCGCGCGTCGATGATCGCGGCACCGCGCTTGGCGACCGTCGGGATGAAGTCGTTCTCGATCCAGTTCTGGTCGTTGACCACCTCGGCGGCGTTCTTGCTACCGACCTCGGCGTGGAAGATGTCGGGGTACTGGGTGGCGGAGTGGTTGCCCCAGATCGTCATCTTCTTGATGTCGGTGACCTTGGCGCCGGTCTTCTTGGCCAGCTGCGAGATGGCCCGGTTGTGGTCCAGGCGGGTCAGGGCGGAGAACCGCTCCTTGGGGATGTCGGGGGCGTTGCTCAGCGCGATCAGCGCGTTGGTGTTGGCCGGGTTACCGGTCACGCCGATCCGAACGTCGTCGGCGGCGACGGAGTTCAGCGCCTTGCCCTGCGCGGTGAAGATCGCGCCGTTGGCCTCCAGCAGGTCGCTGCGCTCCATGCCCGGGCCCCGCGGCCGCGCGCCGACCAGCAGCGCCAGGTTCACACCGTCGAAGATCTTGTTCGCGTCCGCACCGATTTCGACCCCGGCCAGCAGCGGGAACGCGCAGTCGTCGAGCTCCATCACGACGCCCTCGAGCGCCTTGAGCGCCGGCTCGATCTCGAGCAGACGCAGCTCGATCGGGCGGTCGGGGCCCAGCAGCGAACCGCTCGCCAGGCGGAACAACAGGCTGTAGCCGATCTGGCCGGCGGCGCCGGTGACGGCAACCTTGAGTGGACTTGCGCTCACGTCGAAATGCTCCTTGTGGAGGTAGTCATGCTGTTCGGGTCTCGGCACGAAACTAGCGCACCGTTGCGGGCTGCCAATCTCCGGTCCAATACCCGACCGTTTTCCGCGCAAACGGATCGTCGCCCTTCGGCAAGCCGGGACGCGTACCATGGAGCACCGCCTGGTCAGACCTGCGCTGCGATCGGAGGTGGATGTGTTCCAGGGTTTTGACGCATTGCCCGAGGCGCTTCGACCGCTCGCGCAGGAACCGCGCCCCCCGCAACCCGAGCCGCAGCCGCGCTCCCCGAACGAGACGTTGGTCGACTGCGCCGTGTACGCCGACGGCCACCGGCTGCCCGGGAAATTCAGCTATGACGCCGCGCGCGACAAAGTGCGCCAGATCGAAATGCTCGGGCACGACGCGTTCGTCTGGGTCGGCCTGCGCGAGCCGGACCTCGCCGAGATGCAGGAAGTCGCGGACCTTTTCGGGATGCACCCGCTGGCCGTCGAGGACGCCGTCTGTGCGCACCAGCGGCCCAAGCTGGAGCGCTACGACGACACGGTGTTCTTCGTCCTCAAGACGGTCACCTACGTCCCGCACGAGTCGGTGGTGGCCGCCCGGCAGATCGTCGAGACCGGCGAGATCATGGTTTTCGTCGGCAAGGACTTCGTGATCACCGTGCGCCACGGGGAGCACGGCGGCCTCTCCGAGGTGCGCAAGCGGATGGACGCCGATCCCGAGCAGCTGCGGCTGGGCCCGTTCGCGGTAATGCACGCCATCGCCGACGACGTGGTGGACCACTACCTCCAGGTGAGCAGCCTGATCGAATCCGACATCGACAGCATCGAGGAGGTGGCGTTCGCGCCGGGCAGCAAGATCGACGTCGAACCGATCTATCTGCTCAAGCGCGAGGTCGTCGAACTGCGCCGCTGCGTCAGCCCGCTGTCCGTGGCATTCCACCGCATTCAGGTGGAGAACAAGGACCTAATTTCCAAAGAGGTGCGGCGTTACCTGCGAGACGTCTCCGACCATCAATCGCAGGCCGCAGACCAGATCTCGAGCTACGACGACATGCTCAACTCGCTGATCCAGGCGGCGCTGGCCCGGGTCGGGATGCAGCAGAACAACGACATGCGCAAGATGGCGGCCTGGGCCGGCATCTTGGCGGTGCCCACCATGGTCGCCGCCATCTACGGGATGAACTTCCACTTCATGCCCGAGTTGAACTGGACGTGGGGTTACCCGGGGATCATGGCCGCGATGACACTGGCCTGTCTGGCGCTGTACTTCCAGTTCCGGCGCAACAACTGGCTCTAGCCGCGTTTGCTCTGCGCTTTAAGGTGCGTTCCGGGGCGGCGAGTTCGTGACCGTTCAACGCGGTTGTGCGGCAGGGCGATTCGGGTTCAGCACGTCGACGCCGTCGTTCTGCCAGGCCTGTCGCATGGCGTCGGCGCCCTTGAGCCGCACCCAGGCCGCCTCGGTCGCCGTGATGGGCGTCGCCGAGAGGAATTGCACCGGATCGCGCGGCGGTTCCGGCGGCAGATCTTCGATGTCGCTGGGGCCCAACAACACCGCGGTGAACGGTACCCGTCCGGCGGCCCGCGCCCACAGCGGCGTGCCGAGGTCGACCAACGCGTCGGCCGTGAGCACCAGACCCTCGACGGCCGGCGTTGCGGCCAGCACCGCCAGGCTGCGGGCGATGCCGGTGACGGGTCCCGGATCACGCAGGCGCAGGACGACCTCGGCGCGGGGGCCCCGCGTCTGGTCGTCGACGAGCTGCGTGGGGTCGGTCATCGGGTAGCGCGAACAGCCCAGCGACACGTACTGCACCAACCCGTCGCCGCCGCGGAAACGCAACACCTCGATGGGTTCGGCGCCCAGGAAAGTCACGCTCGCCGAATCGGGTTCGCTGTCGGCGAAGTGGCGACGCAGGTGCGTTCGCACCTGGTCCAGAATCGGGGTCACTGCTCCTCAGAAGGCGCAACGGTGAGGTTCGCCCCCGAGCCTGCGTCGAAGACGGCCAACTTCGTGGTGTCGAACGCCAACTCGATCGACCGCCCGATCGCCGCCTTGGATTCCGCGGGAACTCTTGCCACGAACTGGTTTTCGTGCGCCTCGCCCTGGGCGGCCAGCTCGTCCAACTGCGCGGAGTGCGCCGTCCACCCCGCCGTGGAGAAGTACACGAACTTGTCGGCGCCCAACGACTCGACCAAGTCGACCTTCACCTCGAAGGTGAGCGCCCTGATCCGCTGGTATCCGTCGATCAACGCCGCGTCGTGCAGATGCTCGGGCCGCACCCCGACGATGACGTTCTCCGGCGCGGGGTGCCGCGAGATCAGCTGTTGGACTTCGGGGGCCAGCATCACTTCCCCGAACGGCAGTTTCAGCCCGATGCCGGTCAAGGTGGCCGGGAAGAAGTTCATCGCCGGTGAACCGATGAACCCCGCGACGAACAGGTTGGCCGGGTGTTCGTATAGCTCGTCCGGGGTGCCGATCTGCTGCGCGACGCCGCCGTGCATCACCACCACCCGGTCGCCCAGCGTCATCGCCTCGGTCTGATCATGGGTGACATACACCGTGGTGGTGCCCAGCCGTTTCTGCAGGCGGGCTATCTCGCCGCGCATCTGGACGCGCAGCTTGGCGTCCAGGTTCGACAGCGGCTCGTCCATCAAGAAGGCCTTGGGGTGGCGCACGATCGCCCGGCCCATCGCGACTCGCTGTCGCTGCCCGCCCGACAGTTGGGCCGGCTTACGGTCCAGCAGTTCGGTCAGGTCAAGGGTTTTGGCGGTCTCCGCCACCTTCTGGGCGATCTCCGCCTTCTTCATCTTGGCCAGCGTCAGGGGGAACGCGATGTTCTGCCGCACGGTCATGTGCGGGTACAGCGCGTACGACTGGAAGACCATCGCGATGTCGCGGTCCCTGGGCGCCTTCTCGTTGACGCGCTCGCCGCCGATGCGCAGCTCCCCGGAGGAGATGTCCTCGAGGCCGGCAATCATGTTCAGCGTCGTCGTCTTGCCGCAGCCCGAAGGTCCCACCAGGATGAGGAATTCGCCGTCGGCGATGGTGATGCTGAGGTCTTGCACCGCCACGGCGCCGTCGGGGTAGCTCTTGCTGACATGGTCCAGCACAATCTCGGCCATCGCGCTATCCCTTCACCGCGCCAGAGGTCAACCCGGCGATGATTCGTCGTTGGAAGATTAAAACAAACAGGATGATCGGGACCGTGATCACGACCGCACCGGCCGCGATCGATCCGGTCGGCTCCTCGAATTGCGAACTGCCACCGAAGTTCGCGATCGCCACCGGCGCCGTGATCGCCGCCTTGGTGGCGGTCAGCGACAGCGCCAGCAGGAGGTCGTTCCAGGCGAAGATGAACACCAGGATGGCGGCGGTCACCACCCCGGGTGCGGCCAGCGGGACGATCACCTTGCGGAATGCCTGGGCCGGTGTGGCGCCGTCCATTTTGGCCGCCTTTTCCAGGTCCCACGGAATCTCCCGGAAGAACGCCGACAACGTGTAGATGGCAAGCGGCAGAGCGAATGTGATGTAAGGCAGGATCAGGCCCGGCCAGGTGTCGAACAACCCGACGAAGCGTTCGATGTTGAACAGCGGGGTGACCAGCGAGATGGCGGGGAACATCGTAACCAGCAGGGTCGCCCCGATCAGCACGCGCTTGCCGGGGAAGCTGAGCCGCGCGATCGCGTAGGCGGCCATCGCGCCGAGCACCACCGCGATCGCGGTGGTGGTCAAACCGATTCCGATCGAGTTCACCAACGCCGCACCGAACAAGTCGCCGCGGAAGATGCCGCGGTAGTTCTCGAACGACACCGACGACGGAAACAGCTTGCCGTCCTTGACCGTTGACGTGGGCTTGAGCGAGAGGCTGACGATCCACAACACCGGTACAAGTGCGTACACCACGACCACGGCGTCTACCACGGCCCAGACCGCCGCCCGCCGGGCGCCTCCCCGCGCCCATGCCTGGTCAGCGGCCATCGAGGTCACCACCGGGCGCGGCCGCGCCGAACACCTTGATGTAAACCAGCGCGATGATGCCCACACAGACGAAGATCAGCACGCTGATCGCCGAACCCAGTCCGACATTGAATCCCTTGAACAGGTTGTCGTAGCCCAGGATTGACACCGAATCGGTGTTGTTGGCGCCGTCGGTGAGCACGTAGATGTTGTCGAAGATGCGGAAAGCGTCCAGCGTACGGAACAGCAACGCGACAATGACCGCCGGCTTGATGATGGGCAAGGTGACGCGCATCAGCCGCCGCCACGGCCCGGCGCCGTCGACTTGGGCCGCCTTGAGCAGGTCCTCGGGCACCATCGCCAGGCCGGCCAACAGCAGCAGCGACATGAACGGCGTCGTCTTCCAGACCTCGGCGAGGACGACGATGCCCAGCGACGGAATCTGCTGGGTCAACGGCGCGCTGCCGTGCGGCAACAGGTTTGCCAGGTAACCGGTGCCCGGCGTCCACGCGTAGTACCAGCTGTAGGACGCGACAACGGTGACGATGCCGTACGGGATGAGCACCGCGGTACGCACCAGGCCCTTGCCGACCAGGGTGCGATGCATCACCAACGCCAGCGCCAGCCCCAACACGAACTCGAGCGACACGGAAACCGCTGTGATGCCCAGGGTTACCGCAAGCGCGGTCCACCAATACCGGTCGGTCAGGATGGTTTGGTAGTTGCTCAAACCGACGAACGCGGTGTCGTTGGGGGTGGCGAGGTTGTTGCGCTGCAGGCTCAGCCATACCGCGTACCCGATCGGGTAGGCGGTCACCGCCAGCATCAGCATGGCCGCGGGCGCGACGAGCGCGAAGGCAAGTCGCCGCTCCGACAGCCGGTTTCGGCTCCGGGTCCGCGGGGCGACGGCGGCCTCATGCGGCTGCACGGCGGTGGCGGTCACGGTAACAGCCCCTTGCCGTCGATGGCCTTCTGCGCCTGCGCGGCGAGCTCGTCTGCCGTCCGCTCCGGGTCGATCCGGGTGACGGGGCTCAACGTGGCGGACAGCCGCAGCGACAACGCCTGATAGACCGGCGTCGCCGGCCGGACGGCGGCGTCGGTGAGCTGCCGGCGAATGACCGTGTACATCGGATACTTGGCCTGGAACTGCGGGTCGGAGTACAACGACGTCCGCACCGCGGGCAGCCCGCCTTGCATCGAAACGTACTTCTGGCTCTGCGGGCTGCGCAGGCAGCGCACCGCCTCGAATGCCTCCGCGCGGTGGCGGGTGGTGCTGGCCACCGCCAGGTTGAGCCCCCCGATCGTCACCTTGGCGGGCCGGGGCGGCGCCACGCTGGGATACGGCGCGAAACCAAAGACCTTCCGGCTGGCGTCGTAGGCGATGCGGAACTGCTCGTCGCTGGGCACGAACATCCCGACGTCGTTGATGCTGCCGGCCAGCGCCGGATCGGCATTCAGCGGCAGGAAGGGGACACCGCCCTTCACCGCGTTTTCCAGCATGGAGGCCAGCACGTAGGGCCAGTTGACCTCCAGTGCGGCCTTGCCCTGCTCGACCGCGAGCCGCGCCGTGCCCTCGTCGGTCCGGGTGATCGAGGGATCGGCGCCGGGGGCGGTGGCCACCGCCCTCAGGATGCGCAACGCGTTGACTGTCGCGGCCCGGTGCGCGGGGGTGTCGGTCAAGGTGACCTGGCGGCCGTCCTCGGAGAGCACCTGACCGCCGCCGCTGACCAGCAGCGTGTTGAACCACACCACCAGACCCTCGCCCTCGTTCGCCTGCACCGCTATCCAGGCGGGCTGACCCTCGGCGTGCAGCCGTGCGGCCTCGGCCACCATCGCATCCCAGTCTGGCGGCGGTTGGTGCACCAAATCTGGCCGGTACCAGAGTAATTCGGTATTGGTGGCGACGGGCGCGGCATACAGCCGGTGCTTCCAACGCGCCGTTGCCAACGGACCCGGCAAGGTGTCAGCGCCGGCGTCGGCGTCGGCCCGCCCCTCGGGATCGTCCGACAGCGGCAGCGCCCAGCCCGCCTCGGCGAACTCCGCGGTCCACACCACGTCCAGCGCCATCACATCCAGGCCGCGGTCGTGAGCGCTGAGCCGCCGCGCCAGCTGCACCCGCTGCTCGCCCGGCCCCCTGGGCAGGCTCACGTGCTGGATGGCGAACCGGCCTGCCAGTTGCTTGGTGCACTCCTGGGCGACGGCGGTGAAGGCGGCCGAATCGGTGGCCGGCGTGAAAAACGTGATCACCACCCCGGTGCCGGAGTTCCCGCACGCCGGCACCGCCGCGGTGAGGGTGAGCGTCGCCAACGCGATGGCGGCCGCCCGTCGCAGGCGCCGACGACGATTCACCACTGGATTCACACCTCTCGCGCGCGGCCTCAAATCGCCAAGCGCGCCAACAGGTCCCGCGCCTTCTCCGCGTTCTGCGGATCGCAGAGCACGTCGTAGCGGCCGGCCACCAATTGCATCGTCGAGCTGAAATCCCTTGTGCCGCGGGCCATCGCGTACGGCACGGCGGAGGTGATCAGCCCGAAGAAGACCCCGGCGACCAGACCCGTGGCCAGCGCCGCCCACGGATTCGGGCTGAAGAAGCCGAGCACCAACCCGATGAACAAACCCAGCCAGGCGCCGCTCAGCACACCACCGCCGAGGACCTTGGGCCACGTCAGCCTGCCGGTGACGCGTTCGACCTGCATCAGGTCGACGCCGACGATGATCACCTGCTGAACCGGGAACTGCTGCTCGGAGAGATAGTCGACGGCGCGCTGCGCCTCGGCGTAGGTGGGATACGACCCGACCGGCCAACCCTTGGGCGGCGTCGGTAGTCCGGGGACGCCGCGGCGGCCCGCCGCCGCGCCCGGGGGGGTGGCGCCGGGAACTTGACCGGGCTGGAAAGGACTAGTCATTGGTGCTCATTCTCCTCCGCCACGGCCAACGGCACATCTCGGGCCCTTTTAGCCTATCCAGCGACCGCTCGCCAACCTGCGAAAACAGGTCGCCCCCGGCCCGGCGGCCGGCGGCGATTCGCGCCCGATTCGCCGATTTCGCATCGGCTAGGTTGAACAGCATGACAGCGCCCGGCGATGGCTTCGGCGAACGCTCCCACGACGACCAGGCCAAACCGTTCCCCGCCGGCGGCGACGCCCCGGACGCGCCGCAGCCGCCGTGGGAACCGCCGCCATCGGGGGCGGCGCCCGAATATCCGCCGCCGGCATACCCGCCGCCGGGCTATCCCACCGAATACCACCCCGGTTACGCGGCCCAATACCCGCCGCCTCCGGGCTATGGGCCGCCGCCCGGATATGACCAACCGTCCGGTTATGGCGCGCCGCCGTACCAAGCCGGGCCGGCCCAATTCGGTGGGCCGCCCGGAGGCTACGGACCGCCGCCCTACCCGGGCGGCTATTACCCGGCCCCGGACTACCTCGGCGGCTACGGGTCACCGAGCGGACTGAAACCGGGGACGAACAAGCTCGCCATCGCGTCGCTCATCTCGTCGTTCACCGGCGTGTTCTGTTGCTGCGTCGGCTCGATCGTGGCCATCGTGCTGGGCGTGGTCGCGATGAACGAAATCAAGCGCACCCAGCAAGACGGCTACGGCCTCGCGGTTGCCGGCATCGTCATCGGCATCGCGACCTTGGTGGTGAGCCTGATCGTCTTCATGTTCGCGCTGCACTCGCGTTAGCAGCTTTGCCGTAGCCGATCCACCACCGCCGCCATCCACCGCGTCGACGGCGGCTGCCTAGGCTTTCCCCATGGCATCGGTCAACAGGGTTTACATCGCCCGGCTCTCGCGGATGTTGGTGCTGGGTCCGCTCGGCGAATCCTTCGGCCGGATCCGCGATGTCGTGATCGGCATCAGCATCGTGCGTCAGCAACCCCGCGTCCTGGGTCTGGTCGTCGACCTGGCGACGCGGCGCAGCATCTTCATCCCGATGCTCCGGGTCGCCGCGATCGAGCCGGAGGCCGTCACCCTGAACACCGGGAGCGTCTCCCTGCGCCACTTCGAGCAGCGCCCGGGCGAGGTGCTGGCGATCGGCCAGGTGCTCGACACCCAGGTGAAGGTCAACGATCCCGCGCTTCCGGAGCTGGCCGGCCTGGACGTCGTCATCACGGACCTGGGCATCGAACAGACGCGGACCCGCGACTGGATGGTGAGCCGGGTCGCCGTCCGCAGCCAGCGGCGGCTCGGCCGGCGTGGCCCCGTGCACGTCGTGGATTGGTACCACGTGCAGGGCCTGAGCCCGTCGGCGCTGGCGCTGCCGGGCCAGGGGGTGGCGCAGCTGCTGAGCCAGTTCGAGGGCTGGAAGGCGGTGGACGTCGCCGACGCCATCCGCGGCCTGCCGCCCAAGCGGCGCTACGAGGTGCTCAAAGCGCTCGACGACGACCGGCTGGCGGACGTCCTGCAGGAACTGCCCGAGCTGGACCAGGCCGACGTGCTGTCCGAGCTGGGCACCGAACGCTCCGCCGACGTCCTCGAGGAGATGGACCCCGACGACGCCGCCGACCTGCTCGGCGTGCTCAATCCGACGGACGCCGAGATGCTGCTGACGCGGATGGACCCCGACGATTCGGCCCCGGTGCGCCGGCTGCTGGCGCACTCGCCGGACACGGCGGGCGGCCTGATGACCTCCGATCCGGTGGTGTTGACGCCCGACACGTCGGTCGCCGAGGCGTTGGCCCGGGTCCGCGATCCGGACCTCACCCCGGCCCTGTCGTCCATGGTGTTCGTGGTGCGGCCGCCCACGGCCACCCCCACCGGCCGCTACTTGGGCTGCGTGCAGCTGCAGCGGCTGCTTCGCGAACCGCCGGCCGAGCTGGTCGGCGGGATCGTCGACAACGACCTGCTCACCCTGACCCCGGAGACGCCGCTGGGGGCGGTGACGCGCTACCTGGCGGCGTACAACCTGGTGTGCGGGCCGGTACTCGATGATCAGAACCATCTGTTGGGCGCGGTGACGGTGGACGATCTGCTCGATCACCTGTTGCCGCACGACTGGCGCGTGGATGTGCAGGCGCTCGACGCCGCCGGCCGGCTGGAAGAACTGGGAGGATCCGCGTGAGCAAGTCCCCGGCCCCGCGCCGGCTCTACACCCCGCGGACGTCGCGCAGGTACTCGCCACGCCTGGACCCCGAGGCCGTCGGCCAGATCACCGAGTCCATCGCCCGTTTCTTCGGCACCGGCCGCTACCTGCTGGTGCAGACGATCATCGTGTTCGCGTGGATCGCGGTGAACCTGTTCGCCGTGGGGCTGCGCTGGGACCCCTATCCGTTCATCTTGCTCAACCTGGCCTTCTCCACGCAGGCCGCCTACGCGGCGCCGCTGATTCTGCTCGCCCAGAATCGTCAGGAAAACCGGGACCGCGTCGCGCTCGAACAGGACCGCCACCGCGCCTCCCAGACCAAAGCCGACACCGAGTTCCTGGCGCGCGAGCTCGCGGCGGTCCGGCTCGCGGTCGGCGAGGTCGTGACCCGCGAGTATCTGCGCCACGAGCTCGAGGATCTGCGCTCGCTGCTGGCCGGTTTGGACCCCGAATCCGAGGACTCCGGGTCGGCGCCGGGCGGTGACGGCGCCGACCGCGCGACTAAGAAATCGGGTTGAGAACCAGTTCCGACCATTGCGCCACTCTGGTCACAAGAGTTATGTATGGTGATCTAGTTCACGGCTGAGAAGCAGTTGACCAGCTCACATACCTAGGACGGTCGAGTGCGCATTGGGGGACGCCGGGGTCCACGCCCGGCCGCCGCGGCGGAGCGGCAACGGGCTCTTCAGGTGACGCGCACGCGCGCCTTCGGCGTAGCCACTATCACTCCCCTGGTTTTCGCGGGCGCCGTAAGCGGTGCCGCGCCCTCGCTCCCCGAGAAGCTCCCCCCGGTGCACGCGAACGTGGCGCCGGTGGCCGCCGTCTCCCCCGCCTTCCCCGACCTCTCGGGGCCGGCCGTCGTGTCCATCGACCGCTCGCCGAACGCGTTCCACGTCGCCGAGCCGGCCTTGTCGGCTCCCCCGAAGCCGATGATCGTCAATGCGCCGGGCGCGCTTGGCATTCCGAGCATCGCGCTCGCGGCCTATCGCAACGCCGAACAGAAGATGGCCGTGGCCGCGCCGGGCTGCGGGGTCAGCTGGAACCTGCTGGCCGGCATCGGGCGCATCGAGTCGGGCCATGCGGGCGGAGGAGCGGTTGACGCCCGCGGCACCGCGGTCGTCCCGATCTATGGACCGGCGCTGGACGGCACGCTGCCGGGCAACGAGATCATCCTCCAGAGCAGTACCGGCAATCGCCCCACCTACGCCCGCGCGATGGGGCCGATGCAGTTCCTGCCCGGCACCTGGGCGCGCTACGCGTCCGACGGTAAAGGCGACGGCGTTGCCGATCCGCAGAACCTGTTCGACTCCACGCTGGCCGCGGCCCGGTACCTGTGCAGCGGCGGCCTCAACCTCCGCGACCCGTCGCAGGTGATGGCCGCGATCCTGCGCTACAACAACTCGATGGCGTACGCGCAGAACGTGCTCGGGTGGGCCTCGGCGTACGCCACCGGCGTGGTTCCGGTCGACCTGCCTCCGATGACGGGCCCGCCGCCTCCGCTCGCCGACGCGCACCTGGAGCATGCCGAGGGACTCGGCCCCAACCTGCCGATGAACATCAACGGTCTGCCGTCGGACGACCCCCTGGCGCGCCTGCCGCTGATCGACCTCACCTCGCCGCAGAGCCCCGGTCAGCAGCCGATGTTCCCGTGGATGGCCCCGACCCCACAGCAGGCCCCGTCGCGCCTGTCCGGCTGCACCGTCATCTGCGTCGGCCCCCAGAGCCCGCCGCCGAACGCCGTCCCGCCATGGGGTCAGCCGCTCGTCGCACCGCCCGCGCCACCGATGGGCGCCCCGCCGCTGGGCGCGCCACCCGCCCCGCCGCTCGGCCCGGAGCGGCTTCCCGGTGCGATCCGCTGGACGTCGACCGCGCTGCGGCAGGCCCGCGACTACCTGAGTGGGGTGACCACCCAGCTGCGCGAAGACCTGGGGCCCGAGTTCGACGACCTGCGCGTCCCGCTGAGCGAATTGCAGAAGCTGCGGGGGATGACGCCCCGCGCCGCGCTGACCAAGCACCTGCTGGACGGCGACGATTCGTTCCTCACCGGCAAGTTCGACCGACCGGCCACCGGGGCGGTCACGCCGGCAGCCCCGCCCCAGCCGACAGCCGAGCAACACCTTTCCGGGCCGACCCCGTTCGACGCCGACGCGACCTGAGCGTCAGCGCCGAGACTGTAATCCGGCAGAAGGTGCTCGGCGTGCCGTCGCCCTGGGTTCAGTGTCGACGACGGGTTAGCGTCGCGTCGGGTCCAGTCCCAGCGACACGCCCGCCAATCCGCGCCGGCGTGCCGACAGCTTGTCGGCCACGCTGCGCAGTTCCTTGCCGGCGGGGGAGTCGGGGGCGCTCAGCACGATCGGGGTGCCGGAATCGCCGGCGGCCACCAGGGCGGGGTCCAACGGGATCTGGCCGAGCAGCGGCACGTCGGCGCCGACGGCGCGGGACAACCGCTCGGCCACCTGCCGGCCGCCGCCCTCGCCGAACACCTGCAACGTCGAACCGTCGGGCAGCGTGAGACCGGACATGTTCTCCACCACGCCGGCGAGGCGTTGCCGGGTTTGCATCGCGATGCTGCCCGCCCGCTCGGCGACCTCGGCCGCGGCCAGCTGCGGCGTTGTCACCACCATCAGCTCGGCGCTCGGGATCAGCTGGGCCACCGAGATGGCGATGTCGCCGGTGCCCGGCGGCAGGTCCAGTAAGAGCACGTCCAGGTCGCCCCAATAGACGTCGGCCAGGAACTGCTGCAGCGCACGATGCAGCATCGGCCCGCGCCACACCACCGGTGTGTTGCCCTCGGTGAACTGGGCGATCGAGATGACCTTCACCTCGTGGGCGATGGGCGGCAGGATCATCGACTCGACCTGGGTGGGCCGGTCGGTGGTACCCATCATCCGCGGGATGGAGTGGCCGTGGATATCGGCGTCCAGCACGCCGACGGACAGTCCGCGCGCGGCCATCGCGGCGGCCAGGTTGACGGTGACGGTGGACTTGCCCACCCCGCCCTTCCCCGACGCGACCGCGTAGACCCGGGTCAGCGAGTTCGGCTGGGCGAACGGGATGACGGGCTCGCGGGCATCGCCCCGTAACTGCTTGCGCAGTTCGGTGCGCTGCTCGTCGTTCATCACGTCCAGGGTGACCTTCACGGCCCCCGTGCCCGGAACATCGGAGACGGCCTGGGTGACCCGCTCGCTGATTTCGGTCTTCTTCGGGCAGGCGGCGGTGGTCAGGTAGATCGCGACGTGCACGCCGCCGTCGGGCTCGGTGTCAATGCTCTTGACCATTCCGAGTTCGGTGATCGGACGCCGCAACTCGGGGTCGATCACCTTCCCCAGTGCGGTGCGGATTGCTGCGCTCAGGTCGGCAGTGTCATGAGGGGACATCACCGCCGAGTGTAGGCGCGCTACCAGACGGGCCGGTCAACCGCCCGCGACGGGACCCGGCGGCTTCGGCGTCACCGCGTTCGGCGGGCCGGCCGGTTTGGGTGCAGGCGACGCGGGGGCCGCAGGCGCGGGTGGTGCGGCCGGCGGCGGGAGCAGCACATAGAAGGACGCTTCCACCGCGAGGCTCCACATC